>JBDRMW010000063.1:0-15963 GCA_043811735.1 bacterium | reverse complement strand
GCTATGGACTGATGAGATTTGAAAAATTACATCTTTATGTTGGGTTTGTATGTATTTCACTAATTCCTTCATTACAATAGGAACTTTTACATAATTAGCAGTTGGGACATGTGCACCTGCTATGCGAACCTGATGTCTTCTATAAAATCCGGCATCATCCCGTATGCCGTTCATCAACATACCATGTAGTTTAAGAATTAGTGCCTCATCTATAAATTTTAACTCAGAAATAATAGTCAATAAATAATTCAGAGCAGCTTGATGGTTTTTTACTTCCATTTGCTCCATAAGGCTTTTATTTGGCAGTGCTACATTATCAAAAAGAATGGCAGCGGTTTGAGATTCGGATAAAGTGCTGCCTTCAATACGGTTTGTATTGTACGTTAATGAGAGCATAAACTCATCACGTATATCTGGATTGTTTTTTATAATTTGAATTACATTTCGATTGCGCTTACTTTTGGTTATAACAATAGCCTTTTTAGCTTCAAGTATATCTGCTGGTATGATTTTTTGACCTGTCAATTCTTTATAAAACAGGTCAATCTTGCCAGTCGCTTTTTTACGCGGTAAAGATCTTTCATTTATCCAACTGTTTAACGTAACAAAAGAAACGCCTAATTTGCTCGCAAGTTTTTCCTGAGTCAGACCGGTAATCTGGCGTATCAATTTAATTTTTTCTGATATTTTCATAGTATTACAAGTATACGTAACTTTATAAAGTTTGTCAATATATCAATATATTATAAAGTTACAAAACTCTAAAAAACCTACTTTAGTTCCTCAAAGTTGACATCTGTCAAGTAGATGTCAACTTTTATCAATAAGAAGTTCTAACATTAACTTAAGGGTATATAGTCAATCGATGAAGAAATGAGGTGGGTCGCTGGGGGGACCAAGTTAGAACCTGTTTGATGCAGCCAAAATGTTCTTTTACCAATCAATTACTGCTCGGAAGTCTTCGAATTAACTATTGAAATAGCATAGTTTTGGGGTTATTCTTATACTGGTATTGTACTTGCATTAGATGGGGTATTATCACAATTTGGATAATATATGACGAAATAGTGTTGAAATGGATTAAAAAATAAGCTTAATAGTTACAATTATGAATAACATAATCTTGAGAAGTGTGTCGACTATTCTAATACTCCTGCTGACACAGGGAGAACTCCCATTATCTTATGCAAACACATTATTAGCACCACCAGGGTTGCGTGAAAGTGGCAACGATAAGAAAGCAACAACGGCACTAAGACCATTTGATAATGTGGAATCTGCTGCAAAATGGCTTCTTGGTATAAAGAAAGACAACTTCCCATTAGATCTAATCAGTGATTTCAATATAAAACAATCTGTGAAATTGATAAGTCACGCTTCTGCTGTCAGCAATGACAATATTAACGATGTTATGATTGTAGGCACGGGTATGCAATCAATAGCTTTGTTATATGCTTTGATTGGAAAGAAAGTTGTATTTGTTGATATTAGTAAAGATGCTTGTGAAAGAATTGATAAGATGAATAAAGCTATAATTGAACAGCTTGATGGCAAAGCAAAAATGCAAATATCAATTATAAACAGTGAAATAGGATTATTGGATTATGCAAAGTACGACCTTACATCAAATAGTTTTGACTTAATAACATTCATTGATTTTTCAGGTGGTACCGGGCCGGTTGGTGCACCCTTGAAATGGATGCAAACAGCTGAGAAAATGGTGAAGCCTGAAGGTTATTTGGTTATCGATCATGAATATTATCATAGAACATTGCCGCCTTTTGAACAGGTATTTCCAGAACACGCTCAGTTTCCTGTATTTCGTAAAGTAAGACATGATGGAATGTTGTTCGATGTTCCTGAAGCGATTCGTGGTACCTACGGAGGTAGTAATTTTCTCTATAGAGTAATCAATCAGTCATTATAAAATTAAATTTTGTTTTTAGCTGGGTGGCTAACGGGGATCGAACCCGTACAAAGAGAACCACAATCTCTTGTGCTGCCTTTACACTATAGCCACCATAGAGTTGTATAAATAAACTGCTACTATGTAAAAATACTAAATGTTTTAAACGGTGTCAACAGCCCGAATAAAGTTTTACAAAAATTTTACATGGATTTCATTGTTATTTTATATTTATTTAGTATACTTTTAAGGCACATAATATTTTAATATTTGATTTGAATTTAAATTATCATATGAATAACAGGCTGTTTAATAATATTATTTCAATTAGCATGGTAGTTTTCTTGCTGGGGGATTGCGGTGCCTCAGGATTTTTTTTAGCTCCTCCGGGTCATAAAGATAGTTTAACCGGTCAAGCAGTTATGGAAGAATCATTTACTCAAGCTCAGACTGAAATGGAGAAAGAAGAATCAGATTATTTTACGGGCTTAAGAACTGAGCTTGGCACAATTAAACATTTTCCAATGCAAATTGGCCGTCAAACGACCAAAGAGAGCATTTTGGATGTACTCATTTATAATTTATGTCCAAACGCAGCTGATAAGCAATATAAAATATTTATTATACTAGGCCGGAAAAAAGACATGGATAAAAAGAAATTTGTTGAGTTATGCCAAACATTGCGTTGTACTCGCGAAATTGATAATACTGAAGAATATTGTATTCCTGATGATGTTCATCGTTTTGAGTTGGCTGAAAAAGCTGTTAGACATGCTGGTGATGCGGACAAAGGTCGTGAAAGTGAAAGACTTATTTGGAACAATCTCGTAACATATGAAGAAATGAACAAACATAGAGAAAATCTTGGCCGAATTTATGATATGGATAAAGAATATGCCGGATGTGTTAGATTAGTTAAAGAACAAAAGTATGATCAAGCATTAACCGGATTTAATAAATTTAGGGAAAACTATGCAAAAGGTATTAGAGCTAAAGATGTGAAAGCTCTGGTAGGAAAAAGATTAGAGCAGATTGAAAAAGAAAAAAAAGAGCATGAAAATAAGATGCGGGAAGATTTAAGGAATGAAGTAAATGAGTTAGAATCTGGATTGAAGCAGGCGATGTCTGGGCTTTCCCTGGAACCTCAAGAAGTAGATGCATTTATTGAGTGCATCAGGGAGCTTGAGGGAAGAATTCCTTCTCATTATCATGATTTAAGAGGCAGGTTAAGAAGCATGATGTCCAGATTCCCAACGGTTAAAGGGTCTCGGGCTGCATCAAAGAAAAAGAATAATGAGCCGGATGTAACCAAAGAAGATTTAATCTCCTGGATCAGATTATTTCAACGAGGAATACAGCTACATCAAAGATTAGAAGAAGCAACTGCCATAGACCAATTGAGAATTATCATCATTGAAATTAGTGATGTATTTATTCAGCCCATAATTAATGACGGGAGATTTACTGCATATACGAATAAAAAAGGAAGACCAGGAAATTTGGAAACAATGAACAAAGAGATAGATGTGCAAGTTTCTTTAGAAATTAACAAAAGTCGTAACATGGCACGTCGAATAACAGCAGTCAAGGAAATTTATCGAGCGCAAAATAAATGGATAGAGCAGGAACTGAAATTTTTAAAAGATGAATTAGCTAAGATGATTAGAGATGAAATAGCTTTTTTTAAGGTGTTGAAAGAAAAATATATTAAGAGCAGAAAAAAATATGAAGAACTTTTAGAAATAAATGATCCTGAAAAATTGCTTGATTTTAAGGATGGAGAAGATGATGAGGGGATGCCTTTTGAAACAAATATAGACAAACAAAGATATAGTGAATATTGTAAAGGAAGAGGTGTTCGGTATAAGAAATTTAATGAAAGCCTTGATCGAAGTTTACAAAATGAACCAACCAAGCCGGCGGGAGAGTCACCGCAGAATAATGACATGGCTGTTCCAAAGAATATAGTTATAATTTTATTGCAATGGGTAACCAGTGAAATAGAATTCTTAACCGCTGAAATAGAGGATATGTCATCAAAAGATTATTTAGACAGGATAGTGAATGTTTCAGGAAACGGTGGCATTGACTATCCTGATGATGATGCCGGAGCAGCTCCAAATAATTCTGATGATAGAGCGCGTGCTCAGGGCAGATCCAGTCTTTTAGCCGAATTGCGTGCTCTTGATAACTTGGGAGAGAAAGATAATGCAAGCTTTCTTATTCGATGGGGAACACTGCGGAAGAAATTATTAAAAAAGAAAAACGAGGCTTTACGAGAAGAAGCACGTAAAAGATTTAATTCACTTGTAAGAGCAGGTGCTTCTTTTTTCCAAATGGAGATGTCCGATTTGGATGTCATCCAGCCTGATTTAACTATAAAAAATGAAAAAGAGTTAGAAGGAAGTGAGGAATATATAGATGTAAAAGCAACAATATATCATCGATATATTTGGCAGCTTATTAGTGTGCTTGAAGGACGAATTGATCAAGCAGCAGCAGCAGAAGTACTATCCAGCCCTCTACTTGGAGAATTCGTAGAAAGTGCCGGGCTGGTACCAGGTATTAAACCCCCTGATAAAGCTCTTTCTGCATCACATTAACCAATAATTATATTATTACATAGCTGTCCAAATTATCTAATTGGCGGCGTATTGCCTGCTTGAAACGATACACAATCCCTGACTCCACTTGGTATTATTTATTGAATGGCAGGGCAGTTTTTTGATATGATACGTTATTATGAGTAAAACAAATGGCAATGGTAAAAAAATAAGGGATAATTGGGGCAGTCGGATCGGTATTATTCTGGCTGTTGCGGGCAGTGCGGTGGGATTAGGTAATTTTCTGCGGTTTCCGGTGCAGGCTGCTTCTAACGGCGGCGGTGCTTTTATGATCCCTTATTTTATCTCATTTTTTCTGTTAGGGATTCCCTTAATGTGGATTGAATGGACCGCAGGCAGGTACGGCGGCGGATTCGGTCATGGCACGGCACCCGGTATTTTTCATACCATGTGGGAGAAAAACAGGTTTATTAAGTATTTCGGTATTGTAGGTATTTTTGGGCCACTTGTTATTTTTATTTATTACACGTATATTGAATCCTGGCTGTTAGGATATGCGTTTTTTTCCTTGTTTGGTAATTATGCTCAGGCAACTGACCGGGGATTGATGGAAAGTTTCCTGCGCGGTTATCAGGGATTAGAATCTAACCAGTTTTTTAAGCAGGGGTTAGGAGTTGCCTATTTCTTTTTTATCATTACCTTCTTAAGCAATATTTTTATTATATATTTCGGTATCAGAAAAGGTATAGAAAAAGTATCAAAAATCGCGATGCCTATACTTCTCGTATGCGGAGTATTAATTGCGGTGCGCGTGTTGACCTTAGGTACCCCTGATCCTGCCAAACCTGACTGGAATGCGTTGAATGGGTTAGGATACCTGTGGAATCCCGATTTTTCAATGTTAAAAAGTGCTAAAGTCTGGTTAGCTGCAGCCGGGCAGATATTTTTTACATTAAGCGTTGGCATCGGGGTAATACTTACCTATGCCAGTTATTTGAAGAAAACAGATGATGTCGCGCTTTCAGGGCTTTCGGCGGCAAGCACGAATGAGTTTGCTGAAGTTATTTTAGGGGGGAGCATTATAATCCCTGCGGCGTATATCTTTTTTGGGCCGGTTGGTATACAAGAAGTTGCTAAAGGGGGAGCGTTTGATCTGGGTTTTGTCACCATGCCCTTGATTTTCCAGAAGCTTGCCGGAGGGATGTTTTTTGCATTTATCTGGTTCTTGCTTCTTTTTCTAGCTGGGATTACCTCATCCATATCGCTTGCCCAGCCGGCGATCGCTTTTATGGAAGATGAGTTTGATATCAAACGGGAAAAAGCTGTCTGGATACTGGGTGTTGCGGCTTTTATCTTATGCCAGCCGGCGATTTTTTTCTTAAGCAAAGGAGTGGTCAATGAACTTGATTTCTGGGGAGGAACATTCTGCTTAGTGCTCTTCGGCACCATAGAAGCTGTTCTTTTTTCCTGGGTATTCGGCATGGATAAAGCCTGGGAAGAGATACATCATGGTGCTGATATGCGGATCCCCGGGTTTTACAAATTTATTATTAAATATATAACCCCATTGTTTTTACTGGTTATCTTAGGAGCCTGGCTATGGCAGGATGCGCCTTCAGTCATCATGATGGAGAGCGTAAGCCCGGAAAACAAACCATATGTGCTGGCAACGCGTATCGGCCTCGTAATATTTCTGGGTACACTTGCATTCCTGGTAAACCGTGCGTGGCGAAGGAAAACAAGAAAATTGTCGAGCAAGGGGGCATATAGTAAATGAAGGTTTCCGGGTGGATATTTTTTATTATTTCTTGGACGATTATTATCAATCTGCTGGTATTTTGTTTTACGCGGATATTTTCTAAGCAAAAAACCGATGGGATATAGTTTTTTAAATTACAAATCGCAGATTACAGATTACAAATTTTAAAAAAAACTTCTATGAAAAATTCAACTTCGATTATTGATTCATTAACAGAGATTGCGGGGGAGAAAAATCTTATAACCTTAGAAGCTCAGATGCTTGATTATAGCCATGATGAGTTTGTGGATAAAAATTTAAGTCAGATACCTGTGGCTGTAGTAAAACCTGAGAATACAGCACAGGTAAGCAGCATTATTAAGTGGGCTGATAAAAATAAGATTCCGGTTACGGCGCGGGGAGGTGGAACCGGCTTGTGCGGAGGATGCGTTCCGTCTAAAGGCGGCATTGTTTTAAGTCTTGAGCATATGAACAAGATTGTGGAAATCGATCTTAATAATCAGATGGCGGTGGTTGAAGCCGGCGTGCGGTTAATGGATTTTTATAAGGAAGTGGAAAACCAGGGACTGTTTTTCCCGCCGCATCCGGGAGATGAGACGGCGGTGATCGGCGGCGTGATTGCTACTAATGCCGGCGGTGCGCGGGCAGTTAAATACGGCGTGGTCAGAAATTTTATAAAAGGTTTGGAAGTTGTATTGGCCGATGGCAGTATCGTAAATCTTGGCGGTAAAATATTAAAAAACAGCACCGGCTACAGCCTCCTCCATCTTATGATTGGTTCAGAGGGTACGCTGGGGATTATTACCAAAGCAATCATTAATCTTATCCCGCCGCCGAAATCTCAGATGACATTGATTGCACCGTTTGACGATCTGCAATCAGCTGTTCAGGTAGTTCCCCGGTTGAGTAAGGCAGGAATCCTGCCTATGGCAGCAGAGTTTATTGAATTTGATGCAATGCGTGCGGCAGAAGATTTTACCCATAAAAAATGGCCGTGCCGGGGCGGGCAGGCACATCTGATGATCATCGTTGATGGATCAAGTGATGAAGAAGTGTTGAAAATTGCTGAAGAAATCGAAAGATTGTGCAGTGAATTCGGTGTTACCGATGTGTTTGTCGCTGAAACAAAAGCTCAGCAGAAAGAAATATTAGAAATGAGAAGTCATTTATACGAAACTCTTAAAAATTACATAATTGAAGTTTTAGATATCGTTATGCCGCCTTCAGAGCTGCCCGGCCATGTGCAGGCAGTTCATGCGTTAGGAAAAAAATATAATATGTGGCTGCCGACATTCGGCCATGTGTCAGACGGCAATGTTCACACGCATATCATGAGAGCACGTTATATAAACGGTGCGTGGCGGGAGATGCCGGATGATGTTTGGAAAAAAGCATACCCTGGTTTGCGTAAAGCTCTGCATGCAGATGCCAAAAGCCGCGGGGGACTCGTCTCCGGCGAACACGGTATCGGCACATTAAAAAAAGAATATTTAAAAGATGCGGTCGGCGAAAGATCACTCGAACTGATGCGCAAGATTAAACAAGCCTTTGATCCCAACAATATCCTCAATCCCGGTAAAATTATTTAGTAAAATTTAATTTAATTAAATTGCTTTTATCTAAAAAAAGAGCCAATCATGTGGCTTTCACATCTTTTATTTTAGACGAGTAAAATTATTTATCGGTAGGTTTTTTCATCTCGTTTTCTTAAATGCAAGATCCATACAGTTTTTTTCTCATCATTTATGTCATAAAGAACTCTATAGTTCCCAATCCTTAATCTACAATCTGCAGCGTATTGATATATTTCAATAGGTGGCTTTAATGTTTTAAATGACTTTCCTTCAGGCCGTGGATTATCAGCAAGCTGTTCTATTCTCTCCATAATATTGTCTTGTATTTTTGGTTGGTGAATTTTCGAGAGATTTTTATAAAATTTATTTTCGATGCGCTCAGAAGGAAACTTTATCTCGTATTTCATTTACGTTTTGATCTTATTTTTTTAAATAGATGAGAAACAGAAATCCCTTTTGCTCCCGCTTTTATTGCTTCTCTTCCTTCTCTAACCATCTTTAATGTTCCTTTATCAGAAAGCTCTTCAAATATGTCGATAAACTCTAATACATCTGTATAAGGAATGGTAACGCTAATAGGATCTCCCCTGTCTGTTATAATTAATAATTCATCAAGATATTTTGCCGAAAGATGTTCTTTCAAATCTTTTATTCCAATATGTTCTGCTTTTAATAAAGCTGCTGAAATATTCATAAAATAATGCCTCCTTTTTATAGTATTTTTAATGTGGTCACATTAGTATCTACTTAAAGTATACCCCATTTATTACCATTCGTCAAGTAAAATAGCAGTAAATTATCTTTTGAATAGTTTTATTGGTAATCTAAGAATAGGATAAAAATTAAATGGGATTATGCCTATTTAATGCATAATTACCTGTTTTGCATGCGGTTTTCAATTTTGTCGAGGTAGGTTTTTACTTTTAAGTCTGCGTTGATGCTGGTGTACCAGTCCTGCAGGATTTGGGATGCTTTTTTGTTGCGGTAGGTTTCTAAATAAGATTCGCGCTCTTCTGCAAATTTGGACAGATCCCCGTTTTTCTCTGCTGCGTATATATGGCGAAGCTCGCCGTCAGTTACTTTAACGCCGCTTAATACAAACTGCCTGAGTTTACGCATCATAATTGATTTGCGCTGTGATTCTTCAAATTCTTCGGGAGTGGCATGAATCGCATAGATGAGCGCTCTGATGTAGGTCTGCTGGTCAAAGATCCCGTCTTTTTGGAATGCCGGGTATCGCTGGATATCAGCTGCCAGTTCATTGTCGCTGACGGCAATGCCGTATTTTTTTGCCAGTTGAGAAAATACTTCTTCCTGTATTAAATCCCGCAGGACTTCCTGTTTTTTGGTCTCGACCATTTCGTCAGTAATGGGTTTGTCGTCCTTTGTATCTTCACGCAGATTGCTTAATACGCGCTCAACTGTTTTTTGATAAGCCTCATACAATATTTTTGTGCCGTTAACTGAGGCTACGGTATTGTAACTCCGCGCAATATAGAAACTGCTGCCGGCAAAAAATATGCTGGCTAAAAAAACAAGCAGCGTTACTGTAAAAATTATTCGTTTATATTTTCTGAAAAAATTCATCATGGTGATATCTCTTTACATTTATCTGGTTTATCCATGATAATAAATATTATATAATTAAGCAAGATGAAAAAACATCAGCCATATACATATGTGTTAGTTTTTCTTATCCTTACTGCTGAGGTCTTAAGCGCTGCCGCAGAACCTAATGCAATGGATACGGTGCATCAGCAGATAGAACAGGTCTGGCGTATCCGGCAGGATACAACCGGATTGGATGCATTCGGCCGTCAAACCATGGCTCAAGCAATGAAAATCCTGCCGCTTAAAAGCCAGGCTGTTAAACCGCTTATCTCATATTTAACGCTGGAAAATGACTGGATGATACGTTATTGGATTATTGATTTACTCGGCTATTTTAAATCTGATGAGATTGTGGATATTTTGAGTGCGGTTATTAGAGATGCTTCCGAAGAGCTTGACGTACGGCTTAAAGCAGTAGAATCTATGCAGAAACAGGAGTATCACAGCGCGGATAATGCATTGCGGTCTTTATCAAAACTGAAATTAGATAAAAAAATAGCAAAAAGCATACGTAAAAGTTTAAAGATTTTTAAAGATTAGAAAACAATCCGAAGTGTTAATTCTTTACGCGCTGAGGCGTTTTAACGTCTACTTCGATAACGCGCTGTTTTTCAGTGGTCATTACGCAGTTGCCTTCAAAAACTGCACCTTCCGCAATTGAAAGCTGCGGGGTGCGGATATCGCCGTAAACCTGTGCTTTGGTGAGAAGCTCGATATTTTTTCCTGCTGATATATTTCCGGTTATCTTGCCGCCTACGATGACTGTCTTGGCATTTACATCACCCTGAATCTGGCCGGTATTTCCTATAATAAGTTCCGCGGCTTCATTAATGCCGCCGTCAATTCTGCCGTCTACTCTGAGCATTCCTTTAGTTGAGATGGTTCCGTGGAATATCGTGTCTTTACCGATGAGGGTTTCTGCTTTGCTGTCTCCGTCGTTTTTAGAAAACATATTCTCTGCTCCCCTTTTAAAAAAAATAAAATTATACTGAAATTAAATTTTCTGTTTAGATAAATACGGATAAGGGTTTGTAGTCTTTCCATTTAATAATATTTCATAATGCACATGGTTGCCTGTTGAAGTCCCGGTGTTTCCCATATAGCCTATAATCTGGCCCCGGGTGACTTTGTCCCCTGCTGCGACCAGTATTTTTGAATGATGTGCATATCTCGTTTCATAACCGTGGCCATGATCAATAACAACCAGTTTACCGTAGCCGCCTTCCCATCCGGAAAGTTTAACAATGCCGTCAGCGGTGGCATACACCGGGGTTCCTTTTTTATTTGCCAAATCTAAGCCCGGATGGAACTCAATAATATTTCTGTTCATCGGTGATTTGCGGTTCCCATAACGTGATGTGATATGGCCGAGTGTGGGCCAGATGTTAGGAACAGCCCGGTATAAACTATGTTCTTGATTAATATGGTCGGTTATTTCAGCATAGCTCTGCATCCGCTGCTGGAATTCATTAACCGTTGCTTCAATCTGACGGTCAATGTCTTTCTGGGTCATGTCGGATAATTTGCCTAAGAGGAGTTTTTGCAGGTCAGCATTATCAAGTTCGGTTGGGCCTCCTGCGGCAGCACCCTGCTCAATAATTTTCTGTTTGGATTTAATATTTAAGAGCTGTCTGAGTTTGCTGTCCATCTCTTTTATCTCATCAAGCATTTCCCGGGTGCGTTTTACTTCCTGGGCAAAGTAATCAACTTTCAAGCGGACTAATTTATCACCGGCGCGAATGCGCCAATAATCAATATGCCGGCTGGCAAGATAGCCTGCCCAGATGGTAAGTCCTGACCAGAGAAGGAATAAAAATGCGGCAAATGAGAGGGAAAAGGTAAACCGTATCGGAACCGTGGTATTATGCGGGATGAGCATAATAGTGAAGTTCCGACGAATTTCTTTAAATGTTTTCTTTATAAAACCCATATATAACCGCCGTTTAATCTATACATACAGGACTATATATATAAAAATACTTCCTTTATTATATACCTATAGATTCGTTAACTGTCAAGGCTTTTTTTGCTTGACACTGCTGGAAACCGATAGTTGCAAATATCTGTTCAATGTGATATTATAAAGTTTCAAATTTAATAATAGTTCTCACTTGATGAAAGCAGATGATATCAAAAAATATAGAAAAAGTCTACAATCCTTTTCAATGCGAGCAAACCTGGTATGATTTTTGGCTTAAAAAAAACTATTTCCACGGCAAGCCTTCAAAAACAGTTAAAAAATCGTTTGCAATCGTTATTCCGCCGCCAAACATAACCGGCTCCCTCCACATGGGCCATGCGGTCAACAATATCCTTCAGGATGTTATTATTCGGTATAAGAAAATGACTGGTTTTGAAACCTTATGGATGCCGGGTACTGACCATGGGGGTATTGCCACGCAAAATGTAGTTGAAAAAATGCTGTTAAGCAAAGGTAAAACCAGGCATGATCTGGGCCGCGAAGCATTTCTTCAAACAATGTGGCAATGGCGCACAGAAACGGGTGATAAGATTCTTATGCAGCTGCGTAAACTCGGCTGTTCATGCGATTGGGACCGGACCTGTTTTACTATGGATGAAAAGCGTAATAATGCAGTCTATGAAGCTTTCAGGGTCCTGTTTGAGAAAGGCCTTATTTATAGGGGAAGAAGAATGGTCCAGTGGTGTATCCGCTGCCATACGGCATTGGCTGATATTGAAGTCGAACATGAAGAACAAACAGGGAAACTTTGGTATATTATGTATCCCTTTGCGGATAAAAAAGGCGGGATTGTGGTTGCAACAACTCGGCCTGAGACTATGCTGGGTGATACCGCAGTTGCGGTTCATCCGGAAGATGAACGGTACAAAGATATAATAGGTAACAAAGTTGTTCTGCCTCTTACCGACAGGTCTATTCCGATTATAGGGGATGAATTTGTTGATAAGACATTCGGCACCGGTGCGGTCAAAGTTACACCGGCACATGACAAAAACGATTATGATATCGGTATGCGGCATAATCTGCCTTCAGTAATTATCATAGGTTTTGACGGCAAAATGACCAATGATGCCGGCAGGAAATATGCACAAATGGATAGATATGGGTGCAGAAAAAAAATTATTGAGGATTTAGAAAAAGAGGATTTACTCGTTGAAACAAAAGATCATCTTCATGCGGTCGGCAGGTGTTACCGGTGCAATGATACGATAGAACCATTAGTCTCAGACCAGTGGTTTTTATCAATGAGCGGTATGGCCAAAAAAGGCATCAATGCGGGAGTTAAATTTATTCCTGAATCCTGGGCCAAACCATATACCCTGTGGCTGGAGAACTTACGAGATTGGTGTATTTCTAGACAGATTTGGTGGGGCCACCGGATACCATTATGGTACTGTTCTCATTATAAACAGCCTGATTCAGCATGTAAACCCGTTTTTGGTGTTGAACAGCCAAAACAATGTCCGGTCTGCAATGAGGCTGTCTTAACACAGGATCCTGATGTGCTTGATACCTGGTTTTCATCTGCATTATGGCCGTTTTCTGTATTCGAATGGCCTGATAAAACTCCTGAATTAGACTTTTTCTACCCTACATCTGTCTTAGTTACCGGGCACGAGATACTCTACTTGTGGGTTGCGCGCATGGTGATGATGGGTCTGGAGTTTATTAACAAAATTCCTTTCGAGAAGGTTTTGATTCATGGGATTGTGCGCGATAAAAAGGGTAAAAAAATGTCAAAATCATTGGGTAATGTGATCGATCCTTTAGACATTGCCAAACAATACGGCACTGATGCATTGCGGTATTCGCTTATATCAGCATGTGTGATGGGACGGGATATGCAGTTATCTGATGAATCATTTCTCGGTGCACGGAATTTTACCAATAAAATTTGGAATGTATCAAGATTCATCTGCATGAATCTGGAAGATTATGACGGTGGTTTTTCTCCCGGAAATAAGGATTTTGAGCTTGCTGATACCTGGATTTTGTCTCGTTTCAGCACCACGCTTAACCTGGTTAAATCTCATATTGAAGCATACAATTTTGCACAAATCTGCAGAATACTGCACAGCTTTATATGGAGTGAATTCTGCGATTGGTATATCGAACTTGCCAAACCCCGCCTTAACGGGAACGATCAAAATAAACGAAAAACAGTGCAATGGATGCTGGTTAATCTAATGGATGGGCTGTTAAAGATGCTTAATCCCATTATGCCGTTTATTACGGAAGAAATCTGGCATATGCTTGCTCAAACACTGCAGGAAAAAATTAAGCAGGGTGCTAAGAATAATCCTTATTTTGACCGGCTTGATTTTTCTCACCCCAGTCTTATGGAATGTATGTTACCCGGCGGTCATGAGCAGAGCCTTTCATTTAAAGCGATAGAACCAACCATGAAAATTATACAGGATATGATTGCCGGCATCAGAAATGTGCGGTCTGAAATGCACGTTCCTCCGGGAAAAAAGATTGAAGTCTGGCTTCATATCCCATCAGACAAAATGCGGGAAGTTGTCCAAACGCATACGCATTATTTCATTCATCTTGCACGTATAGAAACCCTTACCCTGAAGAAAAAAATGAGTAAACCAAAAAAATCAGCGGTTGTGGTGATTGGAAACAATGAGATTTTTATTCCCCTGGCTGATCTTATTGATGTGGATAAAGAAAAATCAAGACTTGAGAATGAATTAACATCAGTAAAAGAAGATATTGAGTTTAATACGAAGAAACTTGATAATAAAAATTTTGTTTCACGGGCACCTGAACAGGAAGTTGACAAAGTAAGGGTAAAAATAACGACGGCAATTGAAAAACAAAAAAACATAGAACTTAATTTGAAAGGATTGTCTAATGATTAAACGTCCTGATGGCAGAACCCCCGCACAGATCCGCCCTATACAAATTCACCAAGGATATGTTCCCCATGCTGAAGGATCATGCCTTTTATCTATGGGAAAAACCAAAGTTTTATGTGTAGCTTCCGTTGAACAACGAGTACCGCCGTTCCTTCAGGGAAAAGGTTCAGGCTGGGTTACGGCAGATTATGCTATGCTTCCCCGTGCAGGTGCTGAACGTTCTCCCCGGCAGAAGGTAAGCAAAGGGGGGAGATCCCAGGAGATCCAACGGCTTATCGGCCGGGCACTGCGCGCAGTGGTTAATTTACAAAAACTGGGCGAGTATACGATTACCCTGGATTGCGATGTTATCACTGCAGACGGGGGTACCCGGACCGCTTCAATTAACGGCGCATATATAGCCTTGATCCAGGCATTAAAATGGATGCAGAAAAAAAAGCTTATTAAAAAACTTCCTCTAGAAGATACGGTTGGCGCAATCAGTATTGGGTTAATGGATAATACTCCTTTGGTTGACTTGTGCTATGAAGAAGACAAGAATGTTCGTATGGATTTAAACGTGGTGTTGACCGGCAAAGGAAAAGTTATTGAAGTGCAGGGAACCTCTGAAGGGAAACCTTGTTCCCGCGCTGAATTCGACCGTATGTTGACTCAAGCAGGTCAAGGGATACGACAGGTCATTGCTCATATTAAAAGGCATGTAAAATAAAAAATATGCTGATAGCCGAACTTATATTAGCAACGCAGAATAAAAATAAAGTTGCAGAGATTAATGCACTTCTTGAAGATTTTCATATCAAGGTTAAAACAGTTTCCAACTGCCCTGAAATTATTGAGGATGGTGAAACATTGGAAGATAATGCAATTTTAAAAGCCCGGACCATGGCGGTGAGGTACAATTCATGGGCATTTGCTGATGATTCCGGCCTTGAGGTTGATGCATTAGGAGGAGCCCCGGGAGTTCGTTCAGCCCGGTATGCCGGTGAAGGCTGTTCATATGAGGATAATAACTGGAAACTGCTTAAAGCTTTGAAAGGTATCCCTGAGGAAGAGCGCAAAGCACAGTTTAGGTGTGTTATTGCGGTCTCCTCTCCAGAAGTTAAAATATGGACGGTTGAGGGAAGATTAGATGGTTTTATCAGCCTGACACCCAAAGGTCACAACGGATTCGGCTATGATCCGATCTTTTATTATCCGCCTGCTGATAAACGGCTTGCCGAGATGGATTTAGTTGAGAAAAACATGATCAGCCACCGGGGAAAAGCTTTAAAAAATTTCATAAAATTGATACAATCAATACAGGATCATTCTTAAGAATGATCCTGTAATTACAAATTACAGATTAACACCTTGAAATGACAACTTATAAACAGTTTGAAGATCTTCCTATATGGAAAGAAGCTGAAAAAATGGCAGTTCGCGTGCTGTCGGTTGTTAAAGAGAAAAGTTTCAGATATCAATTTGAATTAAAAAACCAAATACAAAGATCAGCAATCTCATTGCAAGTAACATTGCAGAGGGATTTGAAAGAGGATCAAAACAAGAATTTATACATTTTTTATGGTTCTTTCTTAAATAAGTTGGGATGAAATAAGGAATTGCTTTAAAAATAAGGCAGAAATGAAAAAAGCACCGGTTAACAAAAAACTGATATAATATTTTAGAAAAAGAAAAATATCAGGAGTTAACCGATGCAACAAT
>JBDRMW010000062.1:0-6988 GCA_043811735.1 bacterium | reverse complement strand
AACCTCCTTTTTAGGCTATTATAGCAATTGTCTTTTATGACATTTCTACTTTGGTACTTTATGACATTATCATTTTGGTATTACATAAGTTTTTGTTAAAGTTTTTGTTAAAAAGATGCCTTGCTTTTTATAAGATTTATTTATACTATTTTTAACATGAAAGGCCGCGTAGAACGAATCTTAACCTGTCTGTTTAATCAAAAAAAGATTACCAGATCGCAATTCTTAAAACTATGCGCCGGGGGCTTAACGCTGCTTGCCGCGGAAAAACTCCTGTTTAAAAAACTTTATGCCGTTCAAGAAAACACTAATGCAAGAGTAAGCAGAAATATTAAAGGAGCCTTTGATCTCGTTTCAGCGCATGGGGATGATCCCTATAAGATGACGATACAAGCAGTTAATGCTATGGGCGGGATGGCAAAATTCGTTAAAAAAGACAGTGTGGTGGTTATTAAACCGAACATCGGCTGGGACCGGACCCCTGAGCAGGCAGCAAACACTAATCCGCAGGTGGTTGCAGCCCTGATTGATATGTGCCGCCAGGCAGGCGCCCGCCGGATTAACGTATTCGATATAACCTGCAATGAAACCAGACGATGTTATGTCTCAAGCGGTATTCAAAAAATAGCCCGGGAAAAAGGTGCTGTTGTCTATATGGCTGAAGATTGGAATATGATTAAGGCTAAATTTGCTTATAAAAGCCCGATGGAAGACTGGCCGATTTTCAGGGATGCCCTTACATGCGATACGTTTATAAATCTGCCGGTACTTAAAAATCACCGGCTTACGACCTTAACACTCTCAATAAAAAACCTGATGGGTGTCTGCGGCGGCAGCAGAGGAAAAATGCATTTTAACATCGCTGAAAAACTCGTTCATTTAGCTGACTTCATGAAACCTGATTTAACGGTGATTGATGCGTACCGGGTCCTAATGGATAACGGCCCCAGCGGCGGCGATCTTAATGATGTGGTATTAAAAAAATCACTTATTGTCGGCACTGATCCGGTCTTGACTGATGCATATGCCAGCAGACTGGTTGATATCGATCCCATGTCAATCCCCTACATCAAACTCGGCGTAACAAACAAACTCGGCAGTGCAGATCTGGCAGGCGCACGCATCGAACGGATCAATACCACCCCATGACGCATCATATCAGACAACATACAAAAACCTGGGTGATTTCAAGGAGAATATCCCAAATCTTCTTCTTGCTTCTTTTTGTTTACATCTTATGGTCAACAACCTATCCGCTCTCAGGAGTTCTCCCCACTGAAACAATATTTAAAATCGATCCATTAATTATGTTGTTTACTTCACTTAGTGAACGCATTATCCTGCCGGGCATTATATATTCGATTATACTGCTTTTTCTTACGCTTATCTTAGGAAGATTTTTCTGCGGATGGATATGTCCGCTGGGCACCGCCATCGATATGGCAGGTGCGGTCAAAAAACATATGCCCCTCTATGGAGCATGGCCGGGTGTTATTCGGTTCATAAAATTCGGCATCTTAAGTATCATTGCAGCTGCTGCTCTTCTCGGCATACAAATTGCCTGGATCTTTGATCCCATTGTAATTATCGCACGCGTCATATCACTCAATCTAATTCCAATCGTTACGCTTTGTTTTGAAAAATTTTTCATGATCCTTATTCAACAATTTGAGTTCTACGGTCCCGTAAGTGATTTCTACCGTATCCTTAAATCATCATTATTAGGGGTTAAACCATATTATTTTTCAAGTTCACTTTTGATACTCTTATTTTTTGCGCTTATATTAACGCTGGTGGTTTTTATGAAACGTTTCTGGTGCAGAACATTCTGCCCGTTGGGGGCTTTATATGCAGCGGCAGCCAAGTTTTCCTGGTTAGAACGAACCGTAGACGCATGTACTAACTGTAAAAAATGTTCCAGCAGATGCAGAATGGGGGCTATTTTACCTGATGCGGCTTACCGGAAAGAAGAATGCATCTTATGCCTGGACTGCCTGTATGATTGCCCCCTGCGCATAACACGCTTTTCTTTTACACGTCCCATATCTCACGGTTCAATATCGCATGGTTCCATATCCCGCAGAAATTTTATGTTTCTTATCTTTTCTGCTCTTTCAAGCCTGGCATTCCGTAATAAAAAACGCTTCAGCAGGAATAATTATCGATCAATCATCAGACCGCCGGGATCGATCAAAGAATCAGCTTTTGTTAACCGCTGTGTACGCTGCGGGAATTGCATGAAGGTATGCGTTACCAATGGGCTTCAACCGGTTTTTTTTGAATCAGGCCTTACCGGTATGTGGACACCCAGGCTGGTGCCTGAGATCGGATACTGCGAATTTAACTGTACGCTCTGCGGCGAAGTCTGCCCGACCGATGCGATTGAAAAACTTTCAAAAGAACAAAAACAAAAAACAATAATCGGGATTGCCGTTATAAACCGCAAGATCTGCCTGCCCTATGCCGAAGGCAAGGAATGCATCGTCTGCGAAGAACACTGCCCGACACCCAAGAAAGCTATACAATTAACTCCGCACAAAATCAATAATCAGGTTCTTCTTAAGCCCTTTATCGATGAAAAATTATGCATCGGCTGCGGCATATGCCAGACCAAATGCCCGACCCGTCCAAAACGATCAGTCAAAGTATTTACTAAAGGAGAACGCCCGTACAAATAACCGCATGTTAAGATGCTCATCAGTATCGTGAGTATCCGTACATCTTTTACCGGCAGTTCATTGCTGCTCTGCATCCTGCTGGGCAGAAAATCTGATCCCCATAAAAAGATATATCAGGCTTATGGCGAGCCCGCCCAAGAAAGGGATCTGCACATTAAGGAAAGATAATAAAATATTCGCTATGATAACCGGGGTGATTGCTATGGCTGACAACCTCATCAATTTTTCAAAATTCATATTGAGCTTCATTATTTTTGAAAAAAGAATACCGAATAACCCAAAAATAAGCACATGAATAATCCTAAACACAAATATAAAAACAAATATAAACAGCAGCGCAATAACCGCAAACCATTGAGAAAAAAGACGTACGATTTTGGTTATGCCCTCTTTCGTAATCTTGATTTTTTCAATTTCAGTTAAGGCTGATAAATCATAGATCCGGTCCCGGGCAATAATTTTTTTCTCGGTAATAAGAATCTGCGCATCCGTATCATCCAGCGAGGTAAACTTTCCGGTAGTATCAATAATAATAACCGGATTAAGATCCTGGGAAGGATCATTAATAAAATACGGTTCATCCTGCTCAATAGAAATCTTTCCCTGTTGTATGCGTATATCAGGCACTTGAGCAATGATCGGTGCTGTTTCTGAAGGGATTTTTGAGAGTTCGCGGTGAAATTTAACCGTCGTAACAAAAGCAGCCACGCCGGCTACAAGAAGAAGATATAAAAAACCTGTTCCCTGCCAGTTTTTAGCAACATCACGATATAATGATTTGGAATAAAAAGACAAAATAAGCGGTTCGTATATTTTATGCTGGTTCATACAGCTCCTTATGCGTTTTCTTCAAGCTGATAATATTGCATGATCTTCTCCAAAAGATCGTCACCGCTCTCAACCGCACCCCCTAAGGCTTCCGAAAGTTCGGTCCGGCGCTGGCTGATGACCATACTCATGCTCTTAGCCAATGAATGATTCCTCATCAGGATAAACCTAAAATCATCAGGCTCAAGTAAAAAGGCTTCCACCGTAACAAGCGCTGCCACCGTAGCCGAGCAGGAGTGCCCGGTAAGAAGCGACATTTCGCCAAAATAATCGGCTTCGGAAAGCGTTGCAATACTGCGTTCTTCCGTTTCCTTCTTTAAGGTAACCGAGACTTTGCCTTTATAGATCACAAAAAAATATTTTCCCGCAGTCCCCTGCTGGATGATAGCCTCTTTTGGTTTATACGTTTTTTTCCGTGTACGTTCGATTAACTCTTTGATTTCCCCGGTTGAATAAGCCGATAAAAAATCAACCTGCCGCAAGATCTTAAACAGCCATTCAATCTCTTCTTTAGATAATTTCATACAACGATTTACCTTTCCTTCATAAAATTTCCCCTAACAGCTTTTCTTATTTTATATGTTACAATATTATCAAATAAAAAAAAAGTTTTAAAATTAAACAGCGGCCATTTATTTATTAATATATAAATGGCCGCTGTCCCTGTTTAACCTGTATGTCTTAATCCCTTTTTTTCCCGCCTTTTATCTTTCTTTTTTTACCGCCCTTTTTCTTTCCTTTTATATCTTTTTTTCCCTGCTTTTTTTTCTCCTTCAATTCCTGCATTTTTTTATACTGCTCAGGAGTGAGGATATTTTTCATAGAAAGCACCGCTTCAATCCGCTGATCAACCAAACTGCTTTGCAATCCTTTCATCTCAGATGCAATACCATCTACCCGGGCACTATTAACCTGCTCCTTATTAAGCTCTGTTTTAAGCTGATCCTGTAAATCCTTCATTTTCCTGTTGATTTCTTTCCGCTGTGCCCGATGCGCTTCTCTCTGCTTTTTCATCTGTTCCTGTTGTTCGGGAGATAAATCAAGTTTTTTAATAAATTTCTCGCGCATCCCATCTTTCTTTCTTTCATTTCCTCCATAAGGCCCATTATGCCCGTCAAATGACCAGGCACAAAAGTTACCCCCTGCCAGCATTACTGCTAAGACTCCGGCCAGCACCATCCGTTTTCTTTGTGTTTTTAAATTCATTGTTTTTGCCTCCTTTCACTATCTTAGACAAAAAAACTTTAAAAAAGTTCCTTATGTTACATAAAATATTCTTCAACATCTGTCCCAAACTCGACACTGGTATCATTAAAATCAGACGTATCATCCAACAAAAGGAATAATCCATCCTGCTCTTGGGATACATCTTGTGTAACATATGTATTGGTAGCCGGCTGCCGAAAGACCATAATCGCCATAAATATAATTACCAGAGATGCTCCTGCTACAAGAAGTCTCTTCCTATTAACAAATCCTGCAGCTATATCTTTAAGCCTGCCCATTACTCCAAGTTTCTCATGCGAGAGCACATCTACTATCTTATACCATACTGCTTCAGGCGGATTATATACAGCTGCTTTTTTAAAAGGATTAACCGCTTTTTCTCTAATGTTCAGCATAACCTGAGTACAACGGGCGCATGCCAAAACATGATTTTGAACCTCAGTGCGCTGTTTCTCATCAGTTTCTTTATCCATATAATCAGTGAGCAGTAACTCCTGTATTTCAGTACATTTCATGACAAGCCACCTCCTTTTTTCCCAGGTTTAAGAGTGCGGTGCGCGCTCTTTTTAACCGTGAGCGAACCGTATTAATATTAACATGCAATACGTGCGCAATATCTTCATAGCTTAGATCATCTATTTCGCGTAAGATCACACAGATCCGCTGATTAGGATTAAGCCGGTCTAATAATGAAGTAATTAATTTTTCATTCTGCTCTTTATGTAAATCCTCCTCTATATGCGGGGTATCCTGAACGGTTTCCAACGCGATATCATAATCACCCTGCTTGAATTCTTCTTTGGATAATTTAGCCAATGCATTTAATGCCGTATTAATCGTAATCCGGTATATCCACGTTTTAAACGAAGATTTAAAACCAAAACTTTTAAGCGATTTATATATACGGATAAACACATCCTGGGTTATATCCTGTGCATGATCTTGATTTTTGATAATCCGTAAAGCTAACGAATATACAAATGAAGAAGTCTGCCGATAGATATGTTCAAAAGCTTCCATATCCCCCTGTGCAGCCTGTTGAATCAGTGCATAAGCTATATTATCCATGTATCCTCTCACTAATTTAGACCAATTAACTTCTTATTAAGTTCCCTTAACATTAAATAGATACAGCGGCTATTTATTTTTAATAAATAAATGGCCGCTGTATCTATTTAATGTTATGATTTTACCGGTTCAGGAACCTTGATCCCTTTAATCTGAGTCGGCAGACCGATCTTATCCAGGACTGCAATAAACGGGTCCGGATCCAGCTGTTCGACATTGACCATGGTTTTAGGATCCCAGGTACCGCTGGCTACTAACATGGCAGCAGCAACCGGCGGCACACCCGCGGTATAGCTGATTGCCTGAGACTCGACTTCTTTAAAACATTCAGCATGATCACACGTGTTATAAATAAAGATTTCCTTATAAAGACCGTTCTTCTCACCTTTAATCAGATTACCGATACATGTTTTCCCGGTATAATTGGGTGCCAGAGAAAGCGGATCAGGCAAGCATGCTTTAACTACTTTCAAAGGAATCACTTCCACTCCTTCAGCAGTTTTAACCGGCTTCTCAGAAAGAAGTCCGGTGTTTTTAAGCACATTAAAACAGTTAATATAATGATCGCCAAAACCCATCCAGAACCGTATGCTGTTAGCATCAATAAATTTAGACAGGGAATGAAGCTCATCGTGCCCCGTTAAATATACAGGCAGTTTACCCACCACCGGGAAATCATATACCATTTTTACTTCATGGACCTTTTTTTCCACCCATTTGCGGTCAATCCAGGTCCAGACTTTGGTAAACTCCCTTAAATTTATCTCCGGATCAAAATTAGTTGCAAAGAATTTACCGTGATCTCCGGCGTTCACATCCATAATATCGATCGTATCAATTTTGTCAAAATGATGTTTGACCGCTAATGCGCAATACGCATTGACCACGCCGGGATCAAAACCGACCCCTAATATGGCCGTCAATTTTTTTTCTTTGCATCTGTCTTTGCGCTTCCATTCATAGTTTGCATACCAGGGCGGATCCTCGCATACTTTTTCAGGCACTTCATGGATTGCGGTGTCCATATAAACCACCCCGGCCTGAATACAAGCTTCTAAAACAGACATATTTATGTATGCGGTCCCTAAGTTAATAATGATGGAAGATTTTGTATCTTGTATCAGTTTAACCAGTGAAGGGACATCCTGTGCATCGATCTGTTTGGATATAATTTTTTTAGATGTTTT
>JBDRMW010000061.1:0-4746 GCA_043811735.1 bacterium | reverse complement strand
TGCAGGATAATATTTTTGCTGTTCTTGAGCTTCATATGTAATTCTTTTCCATTTGAAGATTTTGTATTTATCTTTGGTATAGGCCTCAATGTAAATGTTGCCGTAGGGATCTGCCTGCATCTTACCGTAGAGAATCACAATTGGACCATGTCTGGGATCTACATATGGCGAATCGGCAGGCGGGGGGATCATGTATTCATACTTGTCTTTTGGCCCATTTATCTTGTTTAAAACATTCCCTTTTGGATCATAAACACTTCCCCAAGAATACTTGTTATTTTCAAAATCATAGGTTTCACGTCCTAATAAGTCCAAATATTTTTCAGATTTTTTAATATTTCCATTTAAATCACAATAGTAAAGCTGCTTTTCAACTTTTACTAATAGAATTTCATTCTTATTTACATACAATCCAGATGGTATCTGATTAAAAAATGCATTTACCATCTTGCCATGTTTACTAATTCTAATTATGTTTTTATTATCCCCCTTCTCCCCAAAATAGCTCAATCCCGCATAGACATAATTATTCCTGTCAAAAGCAAGTTCTCCTGGCCATATTTCAGCATCAGCATTAATAGCATTATTGACTCGAAGAGAAAATATATTTTTATTCATCGGCGAATACTTCTCAATTTTCCCATTTCTACTATCCGATATTATTACATTCCCATCATAATCAATAACATATGTATGATTTTTTTCTGAAAATGATGGGATTATCGCTCGTTCAAAAAACACCTCTCCCTCCCTTGTCCCAAGTGTTGCAAAGACATATAGCTTTTCTTTTAAGTATTCTGAGGAAGCAATCCCACTAACCATAAATGTAAAATAAACCACCATTGCCATAATTGTTAGAACATTATTCATTTAATAATCCTCCATTTATTCATTAATCCCAAATATACAATCTCCCATATGTGAATTCTTCCTTCTCCTTTTCTCCATAAATAAGCCAGATACTAAAGGGCATTCTTAAGACCTTCCTGAAATATATGTTGGGATATTTTTTTATTGGGGTTTTACCATAAGCATTAATTACCTCAAACTCAAAATCACCACTAAAAGAGGGTTTTTTATTAACTATTACAACATGATTATCAGGAATAATAATAATATCTCCAATCCGAAGTTCAGCGGGGATAGTTGTTGAATTTGAAGCTATCTTATATATAGCTTTGTTGTAAATCCACCATGTTCCAATTCTGGAGGACCATCCTAAACTCAAATTTGGTAGTATTGAAAATGGAGTTCCAGCTGCATTTGCACAGGCTTGAACATATTTACTGCAATCGATACCAATATCCACTTCGGGCCTTGTCCCATTTGAATATTGATTATAACTAGAGATATTTTGATAGTTTTTAAGTTTAGCTTTGAAATCTTCTAATATTGTGTATCCATCCAAAAGGTAGGCCTCCCCCGGGTTTCCATATGCGGGAGGATTAGGTTGATTGCTCGGATCATGTATCCATATTGTTTGATCATCTGCATACCTATATGCTTCCGCCATTAATTTATTAATAAACGTTTCTACTTCTTTTCTCTTCTGATCCAGCCGCTGCAGGGTCTCTTTTCCTAAGATATAACTGTAATTTTGCGTCCCGCTGATATTGTAACTTTTGGCCAATTTGTCATATAACTGCTTTTCGTTGTTCCAATCAACCGAAAAGCCAGTCCTGAATTTATTTATCGCGTCAGCGGTTGTTTCATCATATAACCCATCTTCGTCCGGCATTACATACCCAACGATCGACTTTTTCCTCGGCACAACCTGATTCAATTTTTCCTGCAGTTCAGCTGCCGCTGTCGATTCTTCATCTTCATCTAATACTAAGATGGTGTTCCCATTTTGAACATCCGCAAGAGTTGAATCGCTATTGCTTTTAATATAGAGCGTTCCGCTATCAACGGAAATATTCGAGCCCATTATACTTGCTTTTACTTTTAACTGGCCGCTGCTTCCGGGAGTTATGATTTTATAGTAGATGAAAGCTGTGCCATTGCTGTCAACCTGGCTGTAAACCACGCCATTAATTATTCCTGTCCCACCGGAAAATTCTCCGGTTATCCCGGACGCGTCTTCAACTGTCCACCTGATATTCCATCCCTGCATAGCCTGCCCCTGATCATTTTTTAAGGCAATTTCAAACCGGCGGGGACCAAGGGCGGAATAGAAGTTTTCATAGTAAATATTATTGCCCGGATCAGAATCTGCTTTGGGAGTAATTACAAAAGTTCCAACTTTTTTTAATTCTATAAATTGTGTAATCTTATTAGCAGATGTTGAACTGCCCAGGCTGGCAGTAATAATCGCCTGCCCGGTGGTTGTTCCCGCAATAAATGCACTAGCCGCCTGACCATTTTTATCTGTTACAACCCGGTTTTTTTCTATGGTTCCAGGGCCACTGGCGGTAAAATATACCGGAACACCGTCTAACGGAGTCCCATCGGCCCTTTTTACTGTTGCGATCAAGTTCCTAACTGAACTGCCATCCGCGATCATTTTATTATCCGGCGCAACGGAAAAGCTTAGATTAAGTTCGGAGTAAGTAATACCACTCAAATTAAGCCTATAATCCCAGACCTCTAGCCAGCGCATTGGAATAAAGTTTTGAATAGAAGTGCTCTGCTTCGAAATGCTTGATGATGAAACACCTTCTTCGGGTAAGGTCCCGGTTTGTACAGGCAGCGGATCATCTCTGCTTGCCTCAATTTCTATCACATATGAACCGGCCGGAGCTATTTCCCCTTTACTTTCGACTCTGGACTGCCTCAAATTCCAGGATGCCCTGGGGAAGGTGTTTACCTGTATCCCATTTTCCATTCTGATATGAGGATTGAATTCGCCGGATTCGTAATATACGATCGATTGAGTGGCCGCGTCTTTAATTCTAAGTTTTGCCCAATCGGTCTTCATTCCTGTGAAATATTTGATTATTATGTTATCGGTTATTGTCGGGTCAATCGAGATATCGCTATTAGAAATACCGTCAACATCAACTACCACCGCCTGCGGGACCGGCACCAGCTCCTGCTCCTCGGACCTTTCACTTTCGTTGCCTGAAAAGTCCTGAGATGCGACTGCGAATTCATATTTATTAAAATTGCTCAACCCTGCCTCAACTTTATAAAACGGAATTCCGTTATATGTCTGAGTGATAAGGCTGGTGTTAGCTTTTGTAAAAGAACCGGACCCATACAACCTGTAATAAACATTAAAGCCGGCCAGATCATCGTCCATAGGCTTATCCCAGACCAGAATTACCCAGTTATTTCCGACCCAACAGGCATTTGAATCAATCGAAGGTATCCCGGGAGGAATTGTATCTTTGACGGTGGCAGAATCCTCATTAGAAAAGGGGCTTATATTGCCGGCTGTGTCAACACAACATATTTTATAAGTATATTTTTTCCCGTTAGTAACTGTTGTGTCTGAATAAGTATTCCCGGATGCGGGGGCAGCAATTTTTATATAATCCCCTGCATCACCATCCTTTTTATAGATATGAAATTCTTTTAGATCAGCCGGAGCATTATCTGCCCAAGTTAGAACAATCTCATCGTTTTCGGCTTTTGATATTGCAAAATCAGTCGGAGCTGATGGCGGGTTATATAATGTGTAATTTTTTGTGTCCATTGCGTAATTTCCGGCTTCGTCATAGACTTTTACTGTTAAATCAGCCGAGCCATCATATGGCTCGGTGGTCCAAGTAGATCCGGATGAATTTCCTGAAACCGAACCCTTCGAAACCGAAATTTCTCTTTTAAATATTGCTCGATTATCACTGGCTGTATAATTTACAATTACATCTTTTTCTAAATTTTCAGAGGAGGTTGAAGGAGCGGTGATAGCAACAGTTGGGAGCTGTGTATCAATTGTTATTTCTGCCGACTCACCTATACTATAATTACCTTCAGCATCAAATATCTTTACTTTTATCTTATATTTGTTTCCATTTGTTCCATTAACTACGCAAGCCGCATACGGACTATCCCAATCCTGAAGCTGTCCCTGTACCCCATTTTCATACACCCAAAGATATGTTGTTTGAACTCCGCTGTCCGCATCATATGATGTCCAAGTAAAATCCAGAGATGTATCATTGTCAGCATTGCCCATTGATTCAGAATCATAATGGGCAGGATCCGGGTCATCAGGAGGGGTTGTGTCTCTCGCCGGATTGACTGTTGCAGTTATCGAATCCCAATCCCAATCTGGCCATGGTTCTCCATTTGCATCAACTGCACTGTCTTCTACGGTCACATCGATATTATAAGTCCCGGCAGTTGAAAAAGTATAGGATATCGATGAACTGGTAGAACTTTTCAATACGTTCCATTGGTTATCGCTTATTTCCCAATAATAACTATAAGGAGAAACCCCGCTATAAATAGAAACTGAAAAAGTAAATGTTGTATCTTCGATAGTTGTAACATTTCCACCATTAATTGAAACTGACATTGCTAAAGCCGAAGAGGTCAGGACCACTGAAAGTATCAGCGCCATCAAGGGAAAACTTATCTTTTTTAAACTAATCAATAACAATTCACCCTGTTACGGTGCCTCGACCCATTTACCACTTCCCGCTTAACGAAATCCGGTGGACGTTGTTTTTACTCAACTCATTCTGCTGAACATAAGCGTAATCAATGCGGGCTATTCCCGAGCGGAATCCTGCCCCGGCAGATAATGCCGAATCGGCGTAACCGAGCCGCAACGCCAGCCCTTCGCGTTCCCATTCG
>JBDRMW010000060.1:0-2468 GCA_043811735.1 bacterium | reverse complement strand
TGTATGGTGCTTCATCCGGGACCTATGAACAGAGGAGTTGAAATAGCTTCAGAAGTAGCTGATGGTCGGCAATCAGTCATACTCGAACAGGTCACTAACGGTATTGCTATCCGCATGGCTGTATTATACTTGTTAGGCGGAGGGTTAGGCATAAAATGAAGAAAGAATATAAAAAAATATTAATTGCCAACGGAACCATTATTGATCCTGCGCATGATGTGCACAAGATTGCAGATCTGCTTATCGAAGGTAATACAATCTCCCGCATTGCGGCAAAGATCAAGCCTTCAGCGCGGACTCACGTGATTAATGCACAAAACAAATGGGTAACACCCGGTATTATCGATATGCATGTGCACTTACGTGAACCGGGCAGAGAAGATCAGGAGACCATCCGTTCGGGGACAACCGCTGCTGCATTATCAGGCACCACAATGGTCGTTTGTATGGCTAATACGATACCGCCGACTGACAATGTTTCTGAGATTAGATATGTGATTGCCAAGGCAGAATCAGAAGGATTGGTGCGGGTAAGCCCGGCAGGGGCGATCACCAAAGAATTAAAAGGTAAAGAGATTGCTGAAATAGGATCAATGGCCGAAAACGGTGCACGGGCTTTTTCTGATGACGGATATCCGGTTATGGATTCAGGTCTTATGCGCAAAGTAATGGAGTATTCAAAAGATTTTAAGATTGTTATTATTGACCATAGTGAAGATATATCTCTTTCCAAAGACGGGGTCATGAATGAAGGATTAACCGCATCTATTATGGGACTTAAAGGAATTCCGAATCAGGCCGAATACGGCATGATCGCACGCAATGTTTCTTTGGCTGAATTAACCGGTGCGCACATTCATTTTGCGCATGTGTCGACTGCGGAGAGTGTTGAGATTATTCGTCAGGCAAAAGCACGCGGGGTTCCGATTACCGCCGAGACATGCCCGCATTATTTTTCTCTGACGGAAGAAATCGTTAAGGGATATAATACCAATGCAAAAGTTAATCCTCCTCTGCGTACGGCGCGCGATGTCAAAGCAATAATCGAAGGCTTACAGGATAATACGATCGATGTGATTGCGTCTGATCACGCACCGCATACGTATGCTGAAAAAGCACAGGAATTTGACCGGGCTCCGTGCGGCATGATCGGCATTGAAACCCTGCTGCCCTTAACCATCACTCAATTAGTATTAACTAAAAAGCTTACTCCTCTGCAGGCTATTGCAAAACTTACCCTGGGCCCTGCGCATGCCCTCAGAATGAAAAAATATTCACTGACTCCCGGTGAAACAGCAGATATTACGGTGATTGATCCTAAATGCAAAAAAAAGATTGAACGTTTTGCTTCATTAAGCCGTAACTCGCCGTTTATCGGATGGGATTTGACTGGTTTTGCATATGCTGCGATTTTAAATGGACGAGTTATTATGGAGCGAGGGCGCCTTGTTTGTAATTGATTCAGTTGTATCCAAGCATACCTCTGTTCAAAAAAACATCTTTATTTTAACGTTTAAATCATCAAAAATAGCTTCTGCGGCAAAACCCGGCCAGTTTATTCATCTTAATATAAAAAATTCAGGATCGATTCTCAGGCGGCCGTTTAGTATTTATGCGGTTTCCGGTTCGATCGTATCAATCGCCTACCAGGTTGTCGGTAACGTTACGGCAAAAATGTCTTTGCTGCAAAAAGGCGACTGGCTGAGTGCTGTCGGGCCGATCGGGAATAATTTTACACAGAAGAAAACCATTGCACCAGTTTTTATCGCGGGAGGAATGGGTATCGCTTCGCTGCATTTTTTAAAAAACAGCATCAAACCGGGAATATTGTTTTTCGGTGCGCGCTCAAAAAAATATATCTGGGGAGCTGCAGAATTTAAACGCGCCGGCTGGAAAATTAATATTGCAACCGAAGACGGCTCGCAGGGAGCTAAAGGCCTGGTAACGGATCTTTTTGAGACGTATATCAAAGAAAATAGACAACATGCACATACCAGAGTCTATGTCTGCGGGCCGGCAGGGCTTATTAAAAAAGCTGCTTGCCTATGCACCAGTAATCATATACCGGGAGAAGCTTCGCTGGAAAATATTATGGCATGCGGTGTCGGCGTGTGCCAGGGATGCGCGGTGGAAGTTAAATCAATGGATGCGCGGTATAAAAGAGTATGTGTTGATGGTCCGGTGTTTGATTTTAAGAATTTAATCAGTTAGGTTTCTTCTTTCTTTTGGGGAGAAGGTTTAAGATGAGGGGTAATAAGCGGAGGTTTGTTAATTTAGTAAAAGGATGTAACGTATGACGGAAAAACCTATTGATATATCAACCAAATTGGGCGCGTTAAACCTGCCAAATCCGGTTTTAGTTGCTTCAGGAACATTCGGCTATGGCAATGAATATAAAAAACTTATTAATATAAATAAACTGGGCGGCATGATTTCTAAAACCATAACCCTTAAACCCCGCTCAGGGA
>JBDRMW010000059.1:0-5874 GCA_043811735.1 bacterium | reverse complement strand
CTCCTCCGACGGGGGAGAGGATGAAAGGTGAGGGGGATTTTAGAGATATTGGTTATTTGCTTGTTTTTTACAAGCGTTCAATAGAAAAAACATCAAACGTTAATGTTTCAAAATTATTCCTGGAAAACGCCGGTTTCTTTATATAAATTTTTGTTCTTAAAAAGTAAATTGCACTTGTTTTTGGTCTGATCAATTTGCTATTATTTATATTATTATTTGTATATCGTACATACATACCTAAACTCTTGATGAGGAGTATACATGGCTAAAATTCTGGTAGTTGAAGATGAAGAAGACATAGTTGAGTTTATCCGCACGACACTTGCTCCCTTAAAACACGAAATAACTCATTGTAATGATGGCGCTAAAGCATTATCGGCAATGAAAAAAGAAAAATTTGATCTTTTTCTTTTGGATATTATGATTCCCGGTATTGACGGGTACAGCATATTATTAGAGCTTGAACGAGATGATACTTCACGTTCAGTCCCCTGTATCGTTATGTCTGCATTACAGCCTGCCCAAAAACTCTTTGATCGGTTTGAACGGGTAAAGTATTTCATAGTTAAACCATTCTCTGCGAAAGATCTGGTTCAAAAAGTATCAGATATAATTAAATAATAACAGGTAAAAGACTTACCTATAATATGGCATGGAAACATATTTTCAGAGCCTTTGCTCTAATCGGGTTTGGTATGATTTCATCTTGTCAGCCCGAAGATATACATTCGCTGCGTATGCATATGATTGAATCGCAGATCATTAAACGGGGCATAACTGATCAACGCGTTATTGCGGCCATGAAAAAACTGCCGCGTCATGAGTTTCTGCCTAAAGAAAAACAACATCTGGCATATGATGATCACCCGGTGCAGATAGGTTTTGGACAGACGATGTCTCAGCCGTATATTGTTGCATTGATGAGTGAATTAGCAGATATCTCTGAACATGACCGGGTGCTGGAAATCGGCACGGGATCCGGGTATCAGGCTGCGATCCTTGCTGAGATTTCCAAAGAAGTTTATACGATTGAGATCATTCCTGAGCTTGCCTCCCGGGCAGAAGAAACGTTAACTGAATTAAAATATTCAAATATAACGGTTAAAGCAGGTGACGGCTTTTTCGGCTGGCCCGAACATGCGCCTTTTGATGCGGTTGTGGTGACCGCTGCTCCGTCAAATATTCCCCAGCCGCTGCTGGATCAGCTTAAAATTGGGGGAAGGCTCGTAATCCCGGTAGGCACCTATCCATACCAGGAATTAAAAAAAATTATTAAAACTGAGGATGAGATAATCGAAGATACGATTATTCCTGTTTTGTTTGTTCCCATGACCGGCGAAGCCCGGAAAGGCAGTTAAGAATTGATTGATTTTGGATATATAACTTGGGAGAGCTTTTTTTAAGTTGACTAGCGTTAAGAAAATTTAGTTAAATACAATTTAGCGCACCGTAACATGTAAATCAGCATACATGAAAGGGGGATTACATGGCAAAGAAGAAGAAGGTGAAAAAACCCGCAAAAAAGAGAAAACTAAAAAAGAGAAACAAGAGAAAAAAGGTTAACAAAGTAAAACGTAACGTAAAAAAAAGACTGGCAAAGAAGAAAAAAGCAAAAAATAAAAAATCCTCAGTTCGTAAACCAAAACCAAAACCTAAACCTAAACAGCAGCCGGCAGATATCCTTCCCTGGCGTAAAGCTCTTCCCGGCGAAATTTTATTAGGAGTTGTGGAAGATTATTTTTCGCATGTCAATGTGCTTGCAACCACCTTGCAGACGGCAGTTCAGGTGGGAAATAAGATACACGTCCGGGGACATACCACTGACCTTATGTCGCCTGTTACCTCAATGCAGATCGAACACCAGCCTGTAGAGAGTGCGGGATCAGGGGATTCGATCGGCATAAAGATCGGCCAAAAAGTCCGCAAAGGCGATTACATATATAAGATTTACTGATTTACCCCCAGGCCAAATGGTGTGCAGTTTTGATCCTTAACAATAATTTATTACCCCGGGGGTTGCGAATTTCAGATTTACGAAAATAAAATCAACTCATTTGGTATGGGGGTGAATTTTAATATAATATTTTTCGTTAAGATGGGCTGGATAATAAGATAGTTTGGCTTTTCGTAAACCTTCATTTCCCACGTCTGATTCCCGGTTAATCCATATGCAGGTATCTTTTTGTGACCGGGCAAAATAATAATTGATTGCCTGATAAATGCCTTTAAATGACGTATCTGCTTTTTCAACATGCGTAACAACGGTGGTGTTGTTTAGTTTTGATGCCACGGTAAATGCGATGATTTTATTATCAACCGTAATGACGCCGCCGAATAGATTAAGATGCTTGCAATAGGCAAGCATTTGTTTAACCGCACGTTCTTCATCATGAAGCGCAGGATTTAAATCACATCGTTTTAAATCACACCAGGATTCTGACAATGCCAGGCAGCCTTCAATATTACTGCAATCAAGCGGGGAAAACGCACATGCATTGTTTTTTTCAAACTGTCTTATCAGGTTTCTTTTAGAATGGTATTTTTTACCCGGGAGTTGGGCTAAATCATTTAAGGCATAGACATAATCAGAGTTATTCCGGTCAAAACGAAATTTTAAACCGGTTGACTCTGCGTCTTTTTTGGTCAAACCGCCGATATATCCTCCCTGATGTTTTTCCGTTAAGTATGCAGCATAACGGTCGAAAACGCGGCTTAAAGAAATCTTTCCAATCGGGGGGAATAATATAATCCGGTCTTCAAAAAAAAGTTTTAAACATAATGCGTCGTCTATCATTGAAAGGTATGGGATATATGTTTCTCTCCAGGAAAAAACTTCCGGAAAAGAAAGATCGGCATTGGTTAATTCCATCTCATGAGCCAATGCGGCATACAACTCTCCGTGGGTAATATCAAGAAGCGTAAATTCAGGAAATTGCGGTATCATTATTCTGACAACCTTAAGATCATGCCGGTGTTATGGGCTCCTTTAACAGCCGGCGTATATTTTTTAAATATAATACCCGTGCTGTAGGTTTTAACTAAATCTTTAGCTTCAATACATATAGTAGTATCCATGAAGCAAAGATTCTAACAATTTTTACGATTTATATCAACCCCCACACCAAAAGGGGTAGAGTAAAGAATACCGGATTCATTTGGGGGCAACATATTTACTTTGGCTTATAATTTTGATATATTTATCTATTATGTATAAGATAGCGGATAAAAAGATATTGAATGCGGAAGTTCAGCGGTTTACGGTGGAGGCGCCGGATATTGCGCGTGCGCGAAAAGCCGGGCAAATCGTGATATTGCGTTTAGATGAAAGCGGGGAACGGATTCCCTTTACCATTGTATCCAGTGATCTGACCCGCGGTACGATTGATATTATATCTCAGGTTGTTGGAAAAACAACATATTTTTTAAGCAGATTAAATCCCGGTGATTCAATTTTAGATGTTATTGGGCCACTTGGGAAGCCTACCCAGGTAGAATACTTTGGGAATGTGGCGGGAATCGGCGGGGGGGTGGGGATTGCACCGCTCCTGCCTATTACCACGGCGCTTAAAGAACATGGCAATAGAATTACTTCAATTTTAGGTGCAAGAAATAAACAATTGCTTATTTTGGAAGATGATATGAGGAAGGTAAGCAATGAACTTATCGTGGCTACTGATGATGGTTCATATGGTACTAAAGGATTGGTTACCCATAGATTGAAAGAAATCATTGATACAGGGAAAAAAATCGATCTGGTTATTGCTGTCGGGCCGGTTATCATGATGAAAGCAGTTGCTGAATTAACCTTGCCATACCGGATTAAAACAATGGTAAGCCTTAATCCGATAATGGTAGACGGTACGGGGATGTGCGGCGCGTGCAGATGTATTGTTGACGGCAAGACGCGGTATGCATGCACTGAAGGGCCTGAGTTTGACGGGCATCAGGTTGATTATGATTCATTAATGCTCCGCCAGCGGATGTTTAAAAAACATGAAAAACTTGCCTATGAACGGTGTAAACACAAATAATAAAATCTATATTCCTCTTATCCTAAACCTTCTCCCCCAAGGGGAGAAGGAACAAAGAGGTATGATCACCAGGTTTTTATATGGCTGAAAAGAAAAAACAAGTCACCATGCCGGAACAGACGCCTGAACAAAGGAAAAAAAATTTTAATGAGGTTCCGTTGGGCCTAACTGCGGAACTTGCTGTTCAGGAAGCAGTTCGATGCATACAATGCAAAAATCCGTTATGCCGCAAGGGATGTCCGGTTAATATTGATATCAAAGCATTTATCAAACTTATAACCGAAAATAAATTCGTTGAAGCTGCACAAAAAATCAAAGAACAAAATGCATTGCCTGCGGTTTGCGGGCGGGTCTGCCCGCAGGAAGATCAATGTGAAAAAGCATGTATTTTGAGTAAAAAAGGAAATCCCATTGCGATCGGCTATTTGGAACGGTTTGCGGCTGATTTTGAACGGGAACAGGGAAAATTTAAAATCCCAGAGATCCATACATCATCAAGTAAAAAGGTAGCAATCATTGGTGCCGGGCCTTCTGGTTTAACCTGTGCGGGTGAGCTTAAACTGATGGGTCATGAAGTGCATGTGTTTGAAGCATTGCATACAGCAGGAGGGGTCCTCTCATACGGCATTCCTGAGTTCAGGCTGCCTAAACATATTGTTGCTTCAGAAGTCGAGTATCTGAGCCGTCTGGGTGTTGCTATATCCTGCAGTAAGGTAATGGGCAAACTTAAAAATATTGATCAATTGTTGACGGAAGGATTTCATGCGGTCTATATCGCAACGGGTGCAGGATACCCCAGTTTTATGAATATACCGGGAGAAAATCTTAATTATGTGTATTCAGCTAATGAGTTTTTAACCAGAATAAATTTAATGAAAGCATATAAATTCCCTGAATACGATACCCCGGTTGAGATCGGGGATAACGCGGCGGTGATCGGCGGGGGTAATACGGCAATGGATGCGGCACGAACCGCACTGCGGCTGGGCCCTAAAAAAGTATATCTTATCTACCGCAGGTCATTTGAAGAGATGCCGGCACGAATTGAAGAGATCCATCATGCGCAGGATGAGGGAATAGAATTTCTTATCCTGGCTGCACCGGTGAAATATATTGGTGATGAACATCTTAATGTGAAGAAAGCGGTATGCATTAAAATGGAGCTTGGTGAAGCAGATGCTTCAGGCAGGAGAAGGCCGGCGCCCATCCCGGGGAGTGAGTTTGAATTAGATGTTTCGTCAGTGGTTGTGGCGGTCGGGACTAAAGCAAATCCGATTATTCCTGAATCTACGCCTGATTTGAAGCTTAATAAATGGGGATATATTGAAGCTGACCAAACCGGGCAGACCTCAAAAAAAGCTGTATTTGCCGGCGGGGATATTGTCAGCGGGGCTGCAACGGTCATTGAAGCTATGGGAGCAGGTAAAATAGCGGCAAAATCTATCGATATGTATTTACAGAGATTGTAAAATTTTTGTAAAATCTTTGTTAAGCGGTTGACAAAAGCTGTTTCAGGGGATATATATATACGGAGGTCTCTTAAAAAAGTCAGTGTGTGGCGGTATTCCCGATGCCCCCGACTCCCGGGGAAACCCTCCCGTGGTTTCCCTCCGTCGAGCTTCACTCGCCGGAGCCTCCCTTCCGCTGCGGGGTCATTCGGAAATACCGCCACACACTGACTTTTTTAAGAGACCTCATACGATTGAATAGCAGTATTTTTTAGAAAAATCTACATATATGTAGACTCGTATACATTATATTTGTATATTGAGGGCAAACCCGGAGAAATCCGGGGACGCAAAACCACGGGGCTTATAAAAAAGCATCAAGCTCGCCGGGTTGC
>JBDRMW010000058.1:0-7386 GCA_043811735.1 bacterium | reverse complement strand
TGCTGATGTGGACTGGGATACGTTAGAATCGACCTATCTTTTAGAGTCAAAAAGGCTTCAGATCATCGCACCATATATGAATTATACGTTTATAATTAATCCGTTGATAATAAATGCCGGTACCCGGTATGATACCAACAGCGAATTTGGATCAGAACCAAGTTATTCCGCAGGTATTGTATATATAATTGATTCAAACTCTGATACGCGGCTCAAAGCTGATGTTTCAACTGCATTCAATGCCCCGCCTCTTCTGTGGAAGTATTATGAGGAAAGCCTTTCTTTTATTACGATTAATCCTGATATAAAACCTGAGACAGCGCTCGTCTATGAGCTGGGATTAGAATCCAAACCTTTTGAAAAACTTACCCTGATGAGCCGGGGATATCAGGCAAAGGTAAAAGATGCTATTGCAATAGCTCTTAACGATCAAAATAAATTTTTTATGAAGAATTTTGAAAAATTCAAACGCCAGGGAGTCGAAGTTCAATCAAACCTTGATATTGGCTGGGGAGCAGGGGTTTTTGGGGCAGCTGCATTCAATGAAGTAATTAATGAAACTACCGGCGAGGAAGTCAAAGGCGGCAGTAAACCGGTCGAAAGTTATAATGCGGGGATTAATTATGCAAATAAATCCGGGCTGGAAGTTGCGGTTAGAGGATATTATGACGACTGGAATGAACCGGCAAGTAATGAGCCGAATGATAAAAAATTCTTATTTGATCTTAAGCTCATTCAAAGACTGAAAAATATTTCAATTTTTCTGAATGTATTTAATATAGGAAATTCATCCATGTGGGCAGACGTATATTTTCCGGTAAAACAAAGATATTTTGAAGGCGGACTCAGCCTTGCGTGGTAACATTAGCTCTCACTGCACAAAAAACTATATTTGACTATTTTTTTTGGGTCAATTATCCAGTATAACAGCATTACATCATTAGGTGTATTATCATTAATTCTCTCGGAGATTTGTTAAAACCAGTATTTGGCAATAAAATTGCATGTATGAAATGTAGAGTGGCTCACCTATTTTATACAGGATTGCTGATAATTATGCTACTTGCTCCATCCTTTGCGCAAGAGAAGCTTAAAACATCCGGGCAGTATGGCGGCACATTAATCTGGGGTGTCGCACATAAACCTACCATAATAAATCCTATACTTACAACAACCGGCGTTTCAAAGAATATACTTGACTTAGTATTAAATAAACTAATACGGATTAATTCGCAAGATGAAATCATACCGGATTTAGCAGAATCATGGAATATTTCTTCAGATGGGCTTGTTTATACATTTTATTTAAGAAAAGGCATAAGATTTCATGATGGTGTTGAATGTACTGCAGAAGATGTTAAATTTACTTTTGATGCAATAATGAATAAAAAAACAGGCTCTCCGTTTGTAATATCTAATTTTGAAATTGTTGATTCTGTTTCAGTTGAAGATACGCATACATTAAAGATTACGCTTAAAAACCCATGTATTTATTTTCTTTATAATTTGTTTATAGAAATCTGTCCAAAGCACATACTTAAAAATGCTGATTTAAAAACATGTAAGTTTAATTTTCATCCTATAGGCACCGGCCCTTTTAAATTTAAAGAATGGACTCACAATAATCAGATTATACTTGAGTATAATCCTGATTATTATGAAGGAAGGCCGTATTTAGACAGAATAATAATAAAAACGTATCCAACATCAAAAGATACCTGGTCAGCGCTCATGCGGGAGGAAGTTGATTTTGTTTTATTCTTAGAAAGAAGAGATTATGATGTATTAAAAAATGATGCTTCATTTAAAACTTTTTCAATACTGTGGGATTGGTATTATGCTATTCAGTATAATCTTGATGATCCTGTTCTAAAAGATATAAAAGTAAGAGAAGCCATTGCGCATGGTATTGACAGGAAGCAGATAATTAAAAAATCTGCTGACGGCTATGGTTTAGAATGTAACGGACCTTTTTATCCTGATTCAGAAGGTTTTAATCCTTTGATTAAGCCGATTACATATGATCCAGAAAAATCTCTGCAGATGCTTAAAAATTCAGGATGGAAAGATAATGATAATAATGGGATACTTGAAAAACAGGGAAAAGAATTAAGAATAAACCTGTTGGTTGACAGCAGAAATGAAATATTCACCAAGATCGCAATGATCATACGGCAACAGCTTCAGGAAATAGGTATCAAGTTAGAACTAATTTTATATGACAATTATGAGATACTTACAAAGGAATTTATCGAAGAAAATAAACCGCAGGCTCATTTAAGACTTTTTCTTGCTGGAAATCCTGCTATAATTGTTGAAGACTGGTCATCTAAAGAACCTAAGATGTTTGATAAATTATGGACATATAACAATAAAATAGTTGACAGTCTGTTCAAATCTGCAGAAACTGTTCATAATAAGGATAAAAGGGAACATATATATAAAAAAATTCATCAGATAATTTATAAGGATCAGCCAGCATGTTTTATATATTTTCCATACCAGTTTCATGGCATTTCACATAAATTTGAAAATATTGAAGAGTTTTTTAGTTTATCAATGCCTTTTTATACCATAAAAAACTGGATGACAAAGGAAAGGAGGTGAAAAGATATGAAAATTATTAGAAAAGGATCTGACAGAGCTGTTGAACCAAAAGGATGCTGCTGGCCTCCGGGATCTCTGGGAAGTCGACACCCATAGTTCTCATTAATCGTTTACAGGTTAAATTCCTTTACAGTTAATTTACCTTGGGCGTACGACCAGGGTGACTGTAAAGGACAGGTTTTTTAAATTTATGTATTAATGGGGTAGATACCATGCAACAGTCACGATTTAATATATGGGTAAAAGATTATCCTAAGAAAAATGAATATTTATTGTTTAATACACGCACCCAGGCTCTTATTAACATAAATCAGGAATTAAAAACTGATTTAGATAAGCTGCCGTATTACTTTTCATCAAATACATCATCAGAATTAGTTAAAAATATTGATTCTTTAATAGAGAACGGTATTATTGTACGTGATGAAGAGGAAGAGGAAACAAAATTAAATGAATTTTTTAATCAATTAACATATAACTTAAAGAATTCATCATGTTTTGAAGTTACTGTTTTAACTACCTACAGCTGTAATTTTAAATGTACATATTGTTTTGAAGAATCAGTCAAAGATCCGGTGTTTATGGATAAAGATACCAGTGATGCGGTTGTTGCCTGGATAATAGACAGAGCCGAACAAAGAGGATTGAAGCGTATTCATATCGTATATTATGGGGGGGAACCGTTATTAAATATCCGGCCTATATATGATATTTCATGGAATATTAAGAATTGGGCTTATGAGCATAATGCGCAGTTTTCTTTCAGCATTATTAGTAACGGCAGTTTAATAAGCCCGGGCTTAGTTGATAAGCTCTTAACGGTTAATTTGGAATCAATTAGAATCACCCTTGACGGCGACCGGAGAGCTCATAACAGCAAAAGGCCTTTTTTAGACGGCCGGCCTTCATTTGATGTTATTGTCAATAATATAAAAAATGTTATTAATAAAGTAAAAATTGGTATAGCGGGAAATTTTGATGCAGAAAATATTGAAAGCATACCGCTGCTCCTTGATTATCTTGAAGATGAAGGAATCCTGCAGAAATTAGACAAGATTGATTTTTCACCAATAACCCCCCGCCTGGGGCCTAAAGATAAACCCGGTTCTGTTGAACTTAAGGAATGTCTTGCGTTTATTGGTAAAGAAGGATTATTTAATGAAGTGATAGGGATTAAAAAAGAATTAATGAATCGCGGTATTAATATAAAAACCGGTCTTGCAGTTAATGCATGTCCATTAATTATGGAGGATATCGGTGCCACCATTGATCCTAAAGGAGTTATATACCGATGCAATGCATTAGTAGGTTATCCGGAATTTTCAGTCGGCAATGTGTATAACAATATGTTTGATGCCCTGTCAAAAAAATATGTGCGTTTTAATGAATGGAAAAAATGTCCGAAAGATTGTTCGTATGTCCCCATGTGCCAGGGTGGATGCAGGTTTTTTTCGTATCTTGAACACAGCGATATTCTCGGGTTGTCATGCAAAAGAGAATATTTTGACCGAATCATCCCTGAATTAATTAAACTTGAATATGAAAAAATAATGAAAGAAACCAGCCAGCCCGTTAGCGTGTAATCTCTTGAATAAACATAACAGATCTTATCTGCGGTTGGGCAGAAACCTCACGGAGTTTCTCGATCTTCTTGCCCCTTATAAAAAAAAGCTCCTTCTGGCTTTTTCTGCAATAATAATAACTAATATGTTAGGATTAGTATTCCCCTGGAGCATCAAGATTATTATTGATGATATAATCATTAATAAAAAATTATTTTTGCTTAATATTCTTTCTGTCGGGATTTTTGCCGCTTTTATCGCCAAATTTTATTTTGGATATGTGCGTGAATATGTGAGTTCATTCATCGGCGAGAAAGTTGTCTGCGATCTTCGCAATAAACTTTACTGGCATGTAAACAGATTATCGGTAACCTATATTGAAAAAACATCAACGGGCAGATTAATATCACATATTATAGGTGATGTTGACCGCATTCGTGATTTTCTGTTTGGCGGCGCGCTTGATTTTATTTATGCATTGTTCAATATTCTGTTTATCCTCGGTATTTTATGTTACCTGGATTGGCGTCTTACCTGCGTGTCAATAATCAGCCTGCCGTTATTTGCATTTGTCTTTATTAAATTTGCGCCTCAATTAAAAAATAAATACAGCGAAGTGCGGGAACAATATGCTGAGTTAACCTCGCGATTACATGAAGTCTTTCAAGGAATTCGGGTGATCACCGGTTTTGCAAAAAATGAATATGAGATTGCCAGATTTAATGCCAAACAAAAGGAGATTGTCAGGGAATCCCTGGGGTCTCATAAATTGTCAATTGCGTTATGGACGGGTTCTGAATGCATCAGCTCTATAGGCCTGCTTACGCTTATATGGTTTGGGTCACGTGCGGTAATCTCTAATCGTATCACGGTTGGCGCATTAATGGCATTCTATTCATATTTAGGGATGCTGTTTTATCCGATGGTGAGACTGGTTATAATTAATAATTATTATCAGGAAGCTGCTGCATCTATGGAGCGTATCAGAAAAATATTAACCTGCAGCCCGGCGATTATCGAAGTTCCTCATCCGGTTAGAATTAAAATATTGAAAGGGAATATTAAGTTTGAAAATGTATGTTTCAGCTATGACAACAAGAAAGAAGTTTTAACTGATATTGATCTTGACATTAAGGAATCAGAAATTGTAGCGTTAGTAGGTAAGAGCGGAGCAGGAAAAACAACCATTATAAACCTGCTCTTACGGTTTTATGATCCCGTAAAAGGTATCATACAAATAGACGGGAATAACCTTAAAACTCTTAATCTTAACGCGTATCGCTCGCGCATTGCTATGGTGCTCCAGGATGATTACCTTTTTAGCGGTACGATACGAGAAAATATATTATACGGCAATATGACAGCTTCTGACCAGGATATTACCGATGCAGCGGTGCAGGCGGGCGCCCATCAGTTTATCGCTGAATGTTCAAACAGGTATGATACAATTATTGGCGAGCGGGGAATAAATCTTTCATATGGACAGAGGCAGAGAATTTCAATAGCACGTGCACTCTTGCGGAATCCTTCATTGCTCATACTTGATGAGGCGACGTCCAATGTTGATTCTGAGACTGAACGCACCATTGTCGAAAAAGCATATAAAAATTTAATGCATGGACGCACCACGGTGATCATTGCACACAGATTATCAGCGATAATGCATGCTGATTCAATAATGTGCATCGATGGAGGAAAAATAATCGAGAAAGGCACTCATGCAGAACTGCTGCGTAATAAAAATGCGTATTGGCGTATGTGGCTTGGACAAACTGAAAACAACAAACAGAGGCTCTCAGCGCATACAGCATAATCTGCGTGAACCAGTCATTGTATTGATCTGACAACCTTTTATGATGCGGATTAAAAAAATAATACTTAATATTATCGGCAGGAAATTATGGGTGCAGATTGCCCTTATCCTTATATTGCTCGTTACCATTCCGGTGGCATTATTGGGGATTTTATTAATTCATGGTTCTCAAGAAGCAGTAAAAAAATCAGTGCTGAATAATCACCAGGAAATCGTTGCCCGGGCGGCCAGAGAAATAGAGTTGTTTATTAAACAACCCGAAGAAATTCTTTTAACAGTTTCTGCTATGTTAGGAGTGACTCATGCTGATCCATGGGAACAGGAAACCGTGTTGGTGGAATTGATATTGAATCAGCAGATTTTTTTATCTGCAGCATCGGCGGACTTGTCCGGCCGAGAGATTGCAAGTTCTCAGCTGGGGAAGAAAATAAAGGTGCATTTTTATAACGATGCGCTGCTGTTCATTGAAAAAGGGAAGGTATATAAATCCCCGGTTAAAATTAATGATAATCAAATCCCGTATATGACCATAGCCGTGCCCATACGGGTAAGGGGAGCAATCACGGGGATGGTAACGGCAGATATTAATATACGGGGTATTTGGGATGTTGTAGATAATATTAAATTAGACAAGACCGGAAGGGCATATTTGGTATCATCCGACGGTACTGTATTGGCTCATCAAGATAAAAAGAAAGTTCTTACCCATGAAAATCTTCTGCAGGACAGGGACGTACGTGAGATTGCCTCAGGATCCACCGGTTCAATCGAAATAAAAGAATTATCCGGTAAATTAGTAATTAGTTCATTTGCCCCTATACCGTATGTTGGATGGGGTATTATTTTGAGGCAGGAACAATCCGAAGCATATTTTTTCTCTCATATTATGAAGATCCAGTCCTGGGCGGTTATGGCAATAAGTGAACTAATTGCGGTAATAGTGAGTATCTTTTTAGCGAATATTTTTGCCCGGCCGATTAAATCTCTCGCATCCAGGATCAGAATGGTATCTATGGGGGACCTGGAACAAAAAGTAAATACAAAAAGATTTGATGAATTAGGCGAACTGATAAGGTCATTCAACGATATGATCGTAAAGTTAAAAAAAGCACGGGCTCGGGAAAGGCTTTCTGTTATCGGCGAAACAACCTCACGTATTGCTCATGAATTTAAAAACTCTCTGGTCCCGGTAAAATTGTTTACCCAGTTATTCCCCCAAAGGCATAATGAGAAAAATTATATAGAAAGATTTAATAAAGTTGTTCCTGCGGGAATAGAACATTGTGAACGTATTATTAAAGATCTGTCAAGCCTTTCGTCACATTCAGAATTGCATCTGGTCAACACAGACATTAAGCGGATATTAGACAATATATTGGATTCGTTAAAAGAAAAATTTAACAT
>JBDRMW010000057.1:0-2713 GCA_043811735.1 bacterium | reverse complement strand
TTGCTACTAAACCACCGGCGGCATCCTGCATAAAAAAGCGGTTTTCCCCCAACTTCCTAGCTGCATATAGCTTGCCGCTGGATGCTGGTGCGCGTTTTAAAAAGTATGCTCCTGATGTATCAAAGAACTTATAGTATCGCGAAAACATATATTGGCTGGTTCAATTGTCCGTGAAGCCTTAAAGACGCTTAATCAAAAAACTAATGAGCGCGAAATAGTCCGCTGGATTGTGAATTTTATTGAAAATAGGCTTAACACGTTCATCCCCCGAAATGCACTTCCCGTCCTGGACGTCAAACATATAAGTTGTACCGGATACAGGAAAAGGCTATATTAACAAAAATGTCATGGCTTTAAAAAAAGAATGCAAAAATGAAAAAATATTTGCTCTTTATTATAATTTCTTTTGATGTAATCCTTTTTAATTGCATTAATCAGCCGGAAATGGAGAAAGACAGCAGCAATATTATAGAGGTAAGAACAGATACCATTATTGATACCGTCTGTGTTATCAATAAAACGGATACAGGCATCGATACAACTCCATCTATTAATCTAAACTGTTTTTTTACACGGGCCGCGGGATTAGGGGACAGCGTAGAACTGACCGCCCATATAATTAAATATCAGCTTGAAGACATAAGTTTTCATGTGGATGATTCCCTTATTTCAACTATTTACAGCAGCGACGGAGCTTACGAAAAACATTTGTTTCGGCTTAATCAATTAGAGGGCGGTTCGGAACATTTTATTAAAGTCACATCTGGACTGCTCAGTGTTGAAGGCGGTTTTTACCTTCCTGATTCATTTTCCCTTATCTATAATATTGAAGACAGCAATAAGCTGTCTATTAATAACAATTCCGCAACATTAAAATGGCACAGCGCAAAAAACACGGATTATTACCAGGTAAAATTAACCGTACCCGATCCCTATGGTTCCTTTGCAATGGTTTTTGACAGCAATACCAGCGATACCGTAATGAATATTCCGTCTGAGGTTATTTCGTCTTTTTTTCAGGTAAATGTAAATGTTATTGCAATAAACGGCCCTATGATCTCGCCGCAATATTCAGGAAATTTATCCGGAGACGGGCGAGGTTACGTATTAGGTGAATACTCTGTTTATCGTCCTCAACTTATGATTATCAAGTATGGCTCCGCAGATAAACCCAGGATGCGTTTTAGCCAGGTCGGGACCATGACAGATACCGCATTGGCTGCGGAAAATACTGCTGATAATCTTGATACGTTCATAATATACCGTGACAGTATACACCTGATTTATTATGGGTTTTATAGTGATACCGCAACCTATTATCCTTCCAACAATCTTTTGGGGATTTGGCATGTTGACTCAATTTTTTTTAGTGTCTTTACCGCGCTGGATTCGTTTACTTTTACAGATTCCGATACTTCATTGCTTGCAAAAGGTACATTTGACACAGCCATGGTTGTTGACCCGATAGCGGACTGGAGATTTAAATATTCCTATACGGACCTGGAATTCAGCCCGGACAGCATGTTCTGGTATTATCTGGATTATGATATGTATGGTGCTCCATTTATGAATTATGAAGAATATGCCTGCGGTTATGCTCCTGATTCGGCTTTTTTGCTGCTGGAATCAGATACTATTGCATTCCATTATCAAATAATATTGCCGGGCTCTGCAAAAAGCCTTGCAAAACCACAGCCGCAAACTGCAGCTGCTAATCGCGGAACAGTTGACTGGACCAGCTGTTTCTTAAGAAGATTTTCCCGAACCTCAGCCGGCAGATAACACCCGGTTTCCTCGCGCTTACCCATTATTTTTTTTATAATCGGTGAACACCGGCTGAACTCCACATTTTTGCCGTTTTTTAATACAAAGATTTCCTCGTGTCGTTTTGTACGCGGATTGTAGTAGTCGTAAAGAGTGTTTTTCTTGTTATCCATGATAAAATAATACAGAGGATCAAAACCATGTCTTTTAACACGATTCTTTAACTGCTTAATCTGCTTGGTTTTAAAGTTAATAATCTTCTTAAAGAGCTTTCTTTTTATAAAACGGTTTGCCAGATCAGAAAGAATTTTATCTTCATGATTCTGCCAGTGCTTTATCACATAAATAAAATCAACATCATCAACATTAAGATAATTCTGCAGGTTAAATTCTTTCTCTTCAAATATAAACGAAAATTTGTAAGGATATTCCCCCAGCAAACTTTCTTTATTTAAAGCCTGGGCGCGTTTAAGGCAGTTTACCAGAATCATGTCCAGAATCCGCGTGGTTTTATGCAGATAAACCTGCCAGTACATATAATAACGTGCAAGAAGATACGCTTCAACTGCGGCAATTCCCTTCTCCTCAACAACAAGTTTTTCTTCATGAATTGTAAGCGAGTTTATTACCCGCTGAATGTCAAAACCGACCTTTACTCCGCACATAAGTGCGTCCCGGACAATATAGTCCATTCGATCGGCATCAAGCTGGCTGCTTATTATATTGCACACAAAAAGAGGACTGTATGCTCCTTTTAAAATGCCGGTAATTATACCCGGAAGGCCGGGATTTTTTTTACATAATAACATATTAATATGAGTCTGCCCGTTTATAATCCTGGCTGTTGTCTCTTCATGCCTGGTATGCGTTATTTCCTCAAAAACATGGGAATATGGTCCATGACCAACATCATGAAGCAGGGCGGCGCATGATACAAGCTCAAGATATT
>JBDRMW010000056.1:0-4260 GCA_043811735.1 bacterium | reverse complement strand
CATGAGACAATAGAGGAATAAAAGTCTCATGTCGAGATCTGACCCCAATTGTGTAATAGAGGAATAAAAGTCTCATGTCGAGATCTGACCCCAATTGTGTATTTTAAGACGGCTTTCTTTTCCATCTATCGTGTGCCCAGAGCCAGTAGACGGGTTTTTCCTTAATCCAGCCTTCGATGATATCGGAACATTGCTGGGAAAGTTCTTGTGATGACGGCTGTGCTGACTGGGCAGGGTTGATCAAGATCGGCTTATCAAATCTGATATGGAATTTTTCTTTTATGTGCCATCCGTGCACCGGAAGAATCGGGGAACCGGTTTTTAATGCAAGCACCGCGGGCAGATTAGTCATCGATGCAGGTGTACCGAAAAAATTCACGAATAAGCCGCCGTGATGGAAATTCTGGTCAATAATAAGGCCGATTGATTTTTTATTTTTTAAGAGTTTTAAGTTTTCTTTAATTGCCCTGCGGTGAGGGATAACGTACATGTTGGATGATTCACGAATTGAGTTAATCAGCTTGTTTATGCGCGGATTATCTAACGGCCTGCCGACCGCTGCATGTGCATACCCGTGTGAACACAGAGCCAACCCCATTAATTCCCAGTTTGAGAAATGAGCGGATACCAGAATAATGCCTTTGTTTTCTTTTTTTGCCCGGCTGTAATAATGCAGGTTTTCCCATTCGATGAGGCGGCTGCGTTTTTCCGTCGGTAATCCATAATAACGTATTAAATGGATTATCATACTGCAGAATTTCGGCCAGAAATTACGGGCTAATGTGTGCCGGTGAGAATACGGCATTTCAGGGAATGCACGAAGCAGATTTTTAGTTATAATATTTCTTCGCGCAGGTAAAACAAACCATAAAAGTGAACCGAGAATTTGTGAGGCAACAGGTATACAAATGCGCGGAAGGAGCCTGAATATTTGCAACACACAAAGAACGGTGTAATATTCAAGATTAATAGTAAAACTCCTTTTTTTTGCCATTCCTATTCTCGGGCATGCCTGAGCTTTTCGTCGAAGAAATCAAGCTTATCGATGGGGAGAATAACCGATGTTCCGATGTTGGTTAAATGCGCGGCGGTCCGTTTGAAATACCGCGCAATGAGCGTCATGCAGACAGCCTCATTAACGGTTAAATCGCTTTTTGACAAGTTAATGAGAATCTGATCGCAGGTACGCACGATTTTTCGCTCTAAGTCAGTTATCTCAGTTGCTTTTTTCTCATCTGATTTAATGAATGCGGTCTTTGTTTTATCAAACAGCTCTAAAATTGATCTATCCATATTGTTAAAATATTGATGGTACAATTTTTTATTCAACGGTTTGTGCAGCATCTCAGTCACCTGAAAAAGATTTTTTGCATAATCGCCCAGCCGTTCTGCATCCTTTACCACGCTCATAAGCACCAGGCAGAAGGGCACATCGGTTGACGGCTGAACAGAGAGGTGTTCAATAATGCGCATGCGGATTTTGCGTTCCAGTTCATTGACCGATTTATCAATGAGGTAAATAGTCTCTTTAAGTTTTAAATCAACTTTACCTTCCATGAGTTTACCGCATACCATGCTGAACATTTCTTTGGTGTCTTTAAGCATATCCCCGAATTCTTTGTATATTTCGGTTAAAAAGTCTCTTCCTTGCCAGAATTTCATTAAATTTTGAAACATAACATCCCCCTTTAATTTTTAGCCTTGACCCGCATAAGCCATGCAAGAAGGCCTGGTATAATATAGAAAAAAAAGAAAATTGATACAACAGCAATCTTTCGGTATTCGGTAGCATAATGCGATATTTTTTTGGCCAGGTAAATAGGAATTTTGCGGATAAACGGTATGGGATAAATAATTAATATGCCGAAGACATTAAAAAGAAGGTGAACAAATGCGATGGTGACTGCCGCAATATTCCCGGTAGGGATGCCATCAGTGCGGTAACGGTTGTTCCGACATTGGCGCCTAAGGTTATGGGGAATGCTGATTCAAGCGATAAAATACCGGCACCGATAAGCGGCACGAGTGTTGAGGTCGTAATCGCACTGCTTTGAATAATCGCCGTTATTACCAGTCCAAGCAGGATGCCGATCCATCCTGCACGGGCGATTGCTTTATCGAGCAATATTTCAGTCCGGTTGTGCATGATTGCCCGCGCGTGCCTGCTGATAAAAAAAAGTGAGGAAAAAAGTATGAGGAGTGCAAGAACCAGCAGGGTAAAACCGGTTACAAGCGGGGACCATTGAAGAATATCTATAAAAAAAGACCTCATTAAATTTGTTATAGGGTTGGTCAGCGGTTTTATGGGGTTAATCATGACGAATGCTTCATGTCCGAAAGTCATATGGGCAAAATACGATGCGGTCTTTTGAAGAATATGTGTTGAGAGTTCAAAGGGTAACAAGATGAGAACTGATATAACATTGAAAATATCATGCATCAGCGCACCGGCGAATGCGCGCTTAAATTCTTCTTTCCGGGTGATGTGGCCGATAGATACCGTAATGTTTGTAACGGTCGTGCCGATGTTGGCACCCATAACAATAGGCACGGCATTTTGAACGGTAAGCACACCTGAGGCAACCATGCCGACCGTTATCGAGGTGGTGGTGGATGAGCTGTGAATAATGCTGGTCACGAGGATACCGAAAAGCAAGCCGATAAATGGATTGTTCGTCATGGTAATAAGATTATAGGCAAACTCAGAGCCGAAACATTTAAATGCAGTAGAAAGAAGGCTTATGCTTACCAACAGACAATATACCAGCAGAATTATGTTTACTAATTGGATGTATAACGAAGATTTTTCTGTAACTATTTTCATAGATTTAAGCGAAGTTATCTTTTTTTTGTTTCTACATGAAAAAACCATGCCAGAATGCCGGGTATAATATAAAAGAATGAGAACACACAAACAATCGCTATTTTTCGTGATTCGGTTGTATAATGGGCTGTTTTTTTTGCTAAAAAAATCGGAATATTTCGTATCGCGGGGAACGGATAGATTATAAGAATACCAAACAGATTAAACAGTAAATGAACAAATGCAATGGTGACGGCTGATATATTGCCGGTTAGAGATGCCATGAGTGCGGTAACCGTTGTGCCGAGATTTGCGCCGAGTGTTATCGGAAATGCAGATTCTATTGATAAAACACCTGAGCCGATAAGCGGGACTAAAATCGAAGTGGTTATTGAACTGCTTTGTATAAAAGCGGTTATTATCATGCCGATTAAAATACCGATATATCCTGCCTGTGCAAGTGCTTTATCCAGAATGAGTTCTGTTCGGTCTTTCATGAGTTTTTTGGTGAGTCTGCTGATCAAATAAAGTGAGATAAACAGCAGTGCAATTGAAATAATTGCAAGAATGAGTCCCGTGGTATGCTGAGAAATCCCCATGGTTTTAATCAACAAATCTTCACATAGTTTGGTAACAGGTTTGGTCAGGGGTTTGATCGGATTTATCATAGAAAAACCTTCTGCTCCAAAGGTATGTATTGCGCAGAACGTTGCTGATTTTTCAAGCACATGAAAGGTCAATTCTAAGGGCAGAAGAATACAGACTGACATGAGATTAAAAAAATCATGCACCAATGCTCCTGCAAATGCTCTTTTGAATTCTTCTTTTCTCGTTATATGACCAAGAGATACGATTATATTTGTAACCGTTGTGCCAATGTTAGCTCCCATTATGATGGGTATCGCATGAGTTACCGTTAATACCCCTGAAGCAACCATGCCGACCACAATTGAGGTTGTTGAAGATGAGCTTTGCACCAGACTGGTCGCAAAGATGCCTATAAAAAGCGCTAAAAAAGGATTGTCAGTCATCTGGAGAAGTGCTTTGGAAAAATCCTCACCCAAACATTTAAAGGCGGCAGATAAGAGACTAATACTGATAAGGAGTATATAAACGAGGCCTGCAATTTTTAGAATATTTATTAAGGGGGATTCTTTTTTTAAATTAGTATCCATGTATTTGTATCTGGTTCGTTTCTGCGGTCATGCAGTTTTATTCAAATGAGATTACTGTTCCTTAATGTATCTATTGAATGTTCGTATGTATTCCTCGATTAAATGGAGGGTTTTTGACTAATCAATCGAGAAACATTTTTTTGAAGTTATGGCCGTATTGTATCAAATCATTATTTGGTTTGTCAATATACTGAATGATATGTGTCAAGCCAATTTAGAAATGTCATAATCCTACCAATTTAGAAATGTCATATTTTAAGAAAAAAGAAGAAAAAATAGTAG
>JBDRMW010000055.1:0-6451 GCA_043811735.1 bacterium | reverse complement strand
CGAAAATTATTGATAGACAGCTAAAATAGCTATTAAATTCAAGCAAAAGTTAAAAATAAAAGTGAACATAATGTCAGGGAATAGTTTGTCCACTCAAAAAAATTTCTTAACGGAATATGGGCACGAAAATTCGGTGATCGTGGAACTCAGGGAAAAAGGCCGATGACCTTTTTTCCTTCAGACAGCCACGATCAAGTTCCCGAATTTTCGCACCCATATTCCTAAAATTTTTAATTCGTTACCAAACTATTCCCTGACATTATTTGTATGTATAAATAAAAAACGGGTAAACTCCACAAATAATACTGATTGAATATTAAAATAAAATATAGTATTTTTTAAGTATAAAGATACAAAAGAAAGAAGGATATGCGCATGAGAAAAAATAGTTCAAAATTACGCCGTTTATTTGAGCGCAATGGTATAATAAAAATTGTTGGTGCGCATGATGGGCTTACGGCAAAATTAGTCGAAGCCAGTGGATTTGACGGGGTATGGGCAAGCGGCCTGGAGGTATCAACCTCTCATGCGGTGCCTGATGCGAATATCCTCACGATGACTCAGTATCTTGAGCGTGCTGCTGAAATGAACGGTGCAGTCTCTATCCCGGTGGTTGCTGATTGTGATACGGGATATGGGAATGCCAACAATGTTATTCATATGGTTAAAGCATATGAATCAGCAGGGATTGCAGCGGTTTGTATTGAAGATAAACGGTTTCCAAAAGTGAATAGTTATGTTCCCGGCCGTCAGGAGTTAGCGCCCATAGGAGAATTCATCGGAAAGATAATGGCAGCAAAAAATGCCCAGATAAACCAGGAATTTATGGTGATTGCCCGTGTTGAAGCGCTTATTGCCGGATGGGGGCAGGAAGAAGCATTGCAGCGGGCACATGCATATATTGATGCGGGTGCTGATGCGATTTTAATGCATTCTAAAGCTAAAACTGCTGAAGAGATATTTACGTTTGCTAAACTCTGGAAAAACAAAGCACCATTGGTTGTTGTTCCGACCGCATATCCGGAGGTAACCGAACAGGAATTGGAAGATCATGCTGTAAAAATGGTGATTTATGCAAATCATGGGCTGCGTGCGTCGATTAAAGCGATTAATCACGTACTTCATAAACTGCATGATGCCAAAACATTGAAGAGTATTCAATCGGATATTGTTTCCATGCAGGAAGTTTTTGACCTGCAGGGGATGACGCGCATGAAAAAAGAAGAAGCACTCTATGTCAGATCAGAAAACGAACCGATAACCGTTATTATTCCGGCAGCAGGTGCACCGCGTAATCAGGAAAGCATAGCAGGCCTCTTAACGGAATTCCCTGTTGCCATGCTTGATATATACGGGAAACCGTTACTGCAAAGAAATATAGAAACCTTAAACCAGATGAAGATTACCGATATTCATGTTATTGTCGGATACCGGGCCGATAATGTACTCATAGAAGGGGCGCGTCTTATTAAAAATCAAGATTATGAAAAAACCCATATTGTTGATTCAATTATGAAAGCCGAAGACGTCATGAAGGGAAAAACAATTATTGCGTATGCGGATATCCTTTTTGAAAGCCACATCATAGAACAACTGCTCAAACACGGCGGCGATATTATCCTGGTTGTTGATGCGACGGATATTAAAGCCGATAGAAGGAACAAAAAACTTGATCTGGTTGTGACTAAACATAAACCCGCGCATGAAGGACGGGTGATAGGGGCGGGCAAGAAAAATCCTATTGTTCAGATCGGCAAAAATATCCCTGACGATAAATCAACATATGAATTTATCGGATTAGCATGTTTTTCAGCACAAGGAATCGAAATATTCAAGCAAACATATCACGCATCAAAACAAACCAGTAATGCAAAACCTTTCCAGGAAGCGCCGTCATTTGCTCTGGCTGGGTTTACGGATCTCATTCAAGAAATAATCGATCAAGGAGCCGAAGTATTAGTAATGGAAGTTGCTTCTGGCTGGGCAGAAGTACATACATTTGAAGGGTATAAAAAAGTATCTTCTAGTCTTGAGTATCGCCTGGAGTCTGAATAGTATGATCCACCCTTGCTTATTATATACATTATTTACTTCCCTTGGATTTGGTCCGTATATTAGTATTCCGTGCTCAATTCTTAAATCCTTCATTAATTATGTAACGGATCAAACAGATGTTCCCTATTATGCGGCTGTTGATGAGGGAGAAGCTTTAGGTATGGCTGCCGGTATGCATCTGGGCGGGAAAAAACCGGTTGTCATGATTCAAAATTCCGGATTAGGCAATATGATTGATCCGTTAACCTCATTAAATCTTGTTTTTAATATTCCGACATTACTGTTGATTTCCTGGAGAGGAGAGCCGGGTAAACCTGATGAACCTCAGCATCGGATTATGGGGTCCCTTATGCAGAAATTTTTGGATGTCATGGAAATACCTTATGTTATTTTAAGTGAAGAGTTCGAAGATGCAGAAAAACAAATACGGGGACTCTCACAACGTATGGAACAAACACAAAAACCAGCCGCGATAATTATTAAAAAAGGATTGTTCGAATCGTATGAAAAAAAACATGGCCATCAAGACCCGCATATAATTCTTCAGCGCAGACAAGCAATCGATATTATTTTGGGAAAACTTAAAGGAGATGAAATTCTAATCGCATCTACCGGGAAAATATCACGCGAAGTGTATGCTGCTGAAAAAAAACTAACAAATCCGTTTTATGTCCTGGGATCAATGGGATGTGCAGGATCAATCGCTTTTGGCATTGCACAAACAATGCCTAAGAAACAAGTAGTGGTTTTAGACGGTGACGGTGCACTACTGATGCGGATGGGAACCATGGCGACAATCGGGCATTATAAACCAGCTCATGTGCTGCATATGGTGCTGGATAACGAATCTCATGAGTCAACCGGCGGGCAAAAGACCGTATCTTCGACGGTATGTTTTGGAAAGGTTGCACGAGCGTGCGGTTATAAAAACATTGCCAGAGTTTATACGCAGGAAGAACTCAGCAGTAAACTGCAGGAATTTATGTATCAGGAAGGACCGCACTGCATAGTAGTCAAAGTAGTATCCGGATCAGATCCAAAACTTGGCAGACCGAAAGAAACTCCTGAGCAATTGAAAAACCAATTCATTAAAAATCTGTAATAACCATTATGAATTTTACACATTATGTCCCAACAAAAATATATTTTGGCACCGGGATCAGCAGACAAATTTCAGATATAATCCGTCAATTGCCGGTAAAAAATATTTTTATTGTTACGGGAACGAATATTCGGTCAAAAACCCCGATCTTACATGGTATTATCAAACAACTTCGCGGATACCGCCTATCGATATTTTCTGAGGTTGTTTCCAATCCAGACATATATCAGGTTGCGCAATGCATGCGGAGAATTGTGCAGACAAAAGCTCAATGCGTTATCGGTCTTGGAGGGGGAAGTGTGCTTGATCTTGCAAAGGCAGCAGCGCTGCTCATATCAAATCCGGGAAGGCCGGAAGAGTATTTCTTGTCCGGGAAAGAAATACACCATACGGGATTACCGGTTGTTGCCATTCCTACTACTGCAGGAACCTCAAGCGAAATAACTCCTTTTTCGGTTATTACCTTTCCAGAAAGAAAATCAAAAATTACATTAAACCATAATTTATTATACCCGGTATATGCCTTAGTTGATCCGTTATTATGCATATATGCGCCAAGGATGGTTTCTGCAAGCAGCGGATTGGATGTTCTCTCGCATGCATTTGAAGCTTACTGGAATAAACGGAGCACCCCGTTTACTGATTTATATGCAGTAGAAGCAATACGCATTGTTTTTAAAAAATTAGTGACTGCGTGTAAAGGAATTGGCAAAAAAAGATCTCATGCGGTTGAACAAATGTGTCTAGCGGCGTTATATGCGGGATTTTCTTTTTCTCAAACAAAAACAACAGGTCCGCACGCGGTTTCATATCCATTAACTACCTTATTCGGTATTCCACATGGACTGGCCTGCAGCCTTACCCTGGCGGAATTTTATCGGTTTAATATGCGGGCATTAATGAATAAAAATAAATCTCTTATGCAGCCGGTTAACGCAAAAACTCCGCGTGCTATAGCCCGCAGTATAACCCGCCTTATATCAGACGTTGGATTTAAAACAAAATTACGAGATTATGGGATCACGAAATCAAATATTCCTGCTATTATACGCCATGCATATCTTCCTGCAAAATTTAAACATAATCCATGCCGGATCAATCGGCAGAATTTACGCAGCATTATTACCAATATCTTATGAAAGCAGTTATTGTTGCTGCAGGTGAAGGAAAAAGAATTGCCGACATTACGGGGGGTAAGCCTAAATGTTTGCTGGAAATCGGCGGCACCACGCTTATTAACAGACTTATCAATCAATTGAAACAGGAAGGCATAAAAGAAATTGCAATTATTGTTGGATATAAAAAAGAATCTATTATAAATCAAATCGATAGTTCGATTAAAGTCATAGAGAATCCTTTTTATACAAATACTAATAATATGGCTTCACTCTTTTGCGCGCGGGATTTTATTAAGGGGAATGAGTTCATCTATGTTCACGGCGATCTTATTATGGAAGATAAAATAATCAATAAATGTTCGGCTGAATCAGGCGATGTAGTAATGGCTGTTGATTTTAAACCATGTGATGAGGAAGCAATGAAAGTTAGAGTTGAAAAAGATCTGATAATTGAATCAAGCAAAGAAATCCCGCTTGATAAATCAGCAGGTGAATGGATCGGTGTTATTAAATTTTCCCAAAGAGGCGGGAATATGTTTTTTACTGAAGCTAAAAAAGCTTTAGATGAAGGATATAAGAATGCGTATGATACATTGGTTTTAACCAGAATGGCGCAGCAGATGCCTATCCGGAGCAGTAATATTACCGGACTTCCATGGGTGGAGATTGATTTTAAAGAGGATTTTGAAAAAGCTGAAATGTTATTCAACAAATAATATATTATTCCTTGTGTTAAAGACAGCATGAGCAATTGTTCAGTGAGGTAATGGGTAATTTATGAGAAAAGATTATGACATCATTCTGCCGGAAGCCAAACATAAGGCGCTTTGCTTGGATGTTGGTGCAGGAGATTCTGATTTAAAGAAAGAAATTATTAAGCGGGGATATACCTATGTAAGTATGGATATCTTATTTCATTCAGACCTGAATGTTGTTGCTGATGCCTGTCATATTCCTTTTAAAAAAGATGTTTTTGATTCGGTAATATCGTATGCGGTTTTTGAGCATATTCCGGATCCTTTTCGAGCGATGAAAGAGATCAGCAGTATTCTTAAATCCGGCGGCAATATTTCCGGAACAGTTGCGTTTTTAGAGCCTTTTCATGGATCATATTTTCATATAACTCATTGGGGTATGCAAAAATTACTCGTTAATAATGGTTTTACTAATATTGAAGTGTTCGGGAAATATCATGGATTGGTTTTTTTGTTAAGTTCTATGTTTAATTGGAGATTTTTATTGAAATTTAGTTTTATTATGGATTTATTGATGAGGGTAAGAAAATGCTGTTCGCATTTAGTTATATTTAAACGAAAGATATTAAAACAGCCGTTCAACAAAACTTCAATTGATACATTCCTTTCCGAAGAAGAATTTCGGTTTGCAGCAACGATTTATTTTAAAGCTATTAAGCGGTAATATTACATGTCAATTAATACTGAACAAATACAATCTCTAAAAAATATGTTTGCTGTTGGATACGAATCCGCCGTACATAAATTCGGCAAATATTTTCCATCCTATTTTCCAGATATGTTTGCAGGCGAAAATCATGTTAACCGCTATATTAAAAGATTCAGCCATTATTTTACGTTAATTAATGCTTATGGACAGCAGATTGCTGATTGCGGATGCGGGTATGGAACAGTTCCTATTCTGTTTTGTATGTTTGGCGCACGAACAGTCTGGGGAGTTGAATCACGAAAAGTTATGATTGATGCTTTCAGTAAATGCATTAATGAAATTTCTCCTCAATTAACCGGCATATATCCTCTTCGGTCTGATGCAGAACAACTTCCTTTCAAGAGCGCATCCATAGACGTTATTACCTCATTTGATTCAATTTCTCATATGAGAAATCCTGAGCGTTTATTTCATGAAGCTCAACGTGTTCTCCGTCCGGGAGGGAGGATGTTAATTGTGGATGGTAATAGCAGTTTAGATATGAGCCATTTCTATCGGCACTATGCTGTCTGGAAACACTTTGAATATAGTTATAAAAAAGTCGTTCATGATGAAAATCCTGAACCATACAGTTTGCAAAGAAAAAATATTATTCAAAATTATGCGCCGAATTTATCTATAAAAGATACTAATAAACTTACTAAAATAACACGAGGCCTTTGGCAGCCGGAAATTATTCAAGCTGTTAATGAATTTAAACAATCCGGCAGCG
>JBDRMW010000054.1:0-31185 GCA_043811735.1 bacterium | reverse complement strand
GGCGCTTTTTTTCTTATTTTAGGCTGGCTGTATTTGTATAAAAGGAAGATTATGCTGTATATTAATTCATTTATACGAAATAATATTTTTAATGATATGTATATTTTGACGCAGAACCGCAAAATCGGTGTTTTTCTTTTGTTATTAGCGTTTATTTTTTTATATCTTGGCTATGTTGGGTTGACCGTTCCCCGCTAAAAAATCAACATATTTTATACGCAGTCTAAAAAACACTTTTTAATTGTTATTAATATTTATATAATGTTTCAAAGTACACATATATTTAAAAATTAATATGGAGCTGGTATGGATATTACGCAGTGTGCGCAAAAAATTAAACAGAAAATAAAAAATAAAAATAAATATGAATGGGAAGTATATATTTCTCAAGGAAAGGGAGCGGGTTTAAGCTGGAGTGAAGGGTCATTAGAAGAGAAACAATATGCTGATGACGGCGGCATTGGAGTCAGGCTTTTATCCAAAGGAAGACAGGGTTTTGCAAGCACCAATAAGATTGATCCCGATGAGTTTGCCGGTATCTGGCAGCAGGCTGAGTCAATATTGCAGTTTATGCCGGAAGATACGTATCGTATGTTGCCTGAACCGGCAGAGATCCACGAAGAAGATTTAGAAACATTTGATCGAGAAATAGATGCGCTGGATATCCGCGGGAAAGAGGATATACTGAGCAGTATGGAAAAACAGCTTCTTAGATTTGATTCACGCATTAAAAAGTCATATAAAATTGAATGGAATCAAGGAACCGGGAAATCATTATTGTTTAATTCCAAAGGAGTAAATCTTACCCGCGAAGGCACCAGTTGTTCGTCCAGCGTTGAATGTGTCGCTGAAGAATCCGGTGATACGCAAGTGGGGGCTTTTTTTCAAAGCAGGCGTTTTATGCAGGATCTTGATCTTGCTGATATTCCTCTGAAAGCTGCGGCAATCACGGTTGATCAGCTTAAAGGAAAACCCATTCCTTCCGGAAGTATGCCCGTCATTCTTGAACCCTGGGTTATGATGGAGTTTATTGAAATGATTGCCAGCGCGGTATGTGCGGACAATGTGCAAAAAGGTAAATCATTGTTTAAAGATCGCATAGGGAACGCAGTCGCATCGCCATTAGTAAATATTATTGATGATGCACGGCTTAAACGAGGCATCGGAAGCGGGTTATTTGATGATGAAGGAATGCCGACTCAGATGAATGCAATTATAACAAACGGTAATTTGCAAAGTTTTTTATATGATTCATATACGGCACGCAAAGGTAAGACGCAGTCTACGGGAAATGCCAAAAGACCGTCATACCGGGGGCTGCCTGAACCGGGAACAAGTAATTTTATTATGCAGCCGGGGGAAACTTTACGGGATGCGATGCTTAAAAATACGGCGCGGGGACTGCGTATTATACATGTTATGGGAATGCATACGGCAGATCCAATCTCGGGGGATTTTTCGTTGGGAGCAGTGGGGACGCTTATTGAAAATGGGGTGTTTACCCGGCCGGTTCGGGGAATCACCATTGCGGGGAATATTATGCATATGCTTAAAGATATTGAAACAATATGCGATGATCTTATGATTATTGGATCTGCCGGGTCTCCCACGGTTAAGATTAAACAGATGATGGTTGGAGGAAGTTAGCATGAACGCATTGCCTAAGATGGTTGGGCTTATCGGATATCCGCTCGGGCATACCCTGTCTCCCCAGATGCATGAGGCTGCATTCATAAAGTTAAATCTTAATTTTAGATACTCGGCGTTTGAAGTACCGCCGCAGAAATTGTCAGCTGCGATTCAAGGGATTCGTGCGCTAAATTTTATAGGAATTAATATTACCGTTCCGCATAAAGAAAGTGTGATGGAATTTATTGATGAGTTTGATGAAAGAGCCAAAAAAATCGGGGCGGTTAATACAATTCTGAACAACAAAGGAAAATTAATCGGATACAATACTGACGCACCTGGTTTTTTACATAGTTTGCGTGATGAAGGCGGGTTTATCCCGCGGGGGAAAAAAGCGGTCATTTGCGGGGCGGGCGGCGCCGCGCGGTCAATCGCCTCATCGCTGGCTTCAGCCGGCATAACCCGTTTGGTTATTACTGATATTGATAAAAGAGCAGCCAAAATATTAAGCCGGCATATCAAAAAACATTTTGATTGCGAAGTGGCTGTGTACGAATCAGGTGAAGACCGGGCATTGTTCCGGGCAATTCAAGAATCCGACCTTTTGGTTAATGCGACACCGGTTGGGCTTAAACCCGGCGAAACTATCCCGATACTGTTGAAAAGTCTGCATAAAAAACTGTTTGTGTATGATGTAATATATGCTGATACCAGGCTGATTAAGGCTGCGCGTAAAAAAGGGCTGCAATCCTTAAACGGTATCGGCATGCTGGTTGGTCAAGGTGCTGAAGCATTTAAGATTTGGACTAACCAGGATGCGCCGGTTGAGATAATGAGAAGAGCGGTGGAAGATAATTTAAAAACAAGATTTAAGAAAAAAAACTAATAGGCATTAAAGATTTGGTTTTTTTAGGAGGAATACTGGTATGGTGAGATATCTTACCGCAGGTGAGTCGCATGGAAAAATGCTCTCGGTTATTATTGACGGTATACCCGCAGGATTAGCATTGTCTGAGCAGGATATTAACCCTGATCTTTTCCGCAGACAGCAGGGATTTGGGCGCGGTGATCGGATGAAGAACATTGAAATCGATACGGTTAATATCGTAAGCGGTGTGCGCTGGGGGGAAACGCTGGGATCTCCGGTCACATTGCTTATTGCTAACCGCGATTGGGAAAATAATTTATCGATGATGAATCCCGATGCAGCAGCACGGGATCGGGCGCGTTATCAAACAGCTCCGCGGCCCGGCCATGCTGATTTGGCGGGTCTGGTAAAATTTGACCGGGAAGATACACGTGATATTTTAGAGCGTGCATCTGCACGGGAAACGGCTGCGCGTGTTGCAGCGGGAGCGGTATGCAGAAAATTACTTAACGTTTTTAATATACAAATTATTTCCTGGGTAGTATCAATCGGTGATTGCCGGATGCCTGAACATGTGCCCGGTGATAAACTTACCCAAAAGAAGATTGAGTTAAGTCCGGTACGATGCCCGCATAAGCCAACGGAGAAAAAAATTATTGAACTGATAAAGCGTGCATTAAAAAAAGGTGATACCTTAGGCGGCATCTTCCAGGTTATCGTGAAAGGTGTTCCCGTTGGACTGGGAAGCTGTATGCAGTGGGACAGCCGTCTGGACGGCAGATTAGCAGCTGCACTTATGTCGATACAAGCGGTTAAAGGGGTAGAAATTGGCGCCGGGTTTTCTGCTGCCTATGCAAAAGGAAGTTCGTTCCAGGATGAGATGCTCTATGCGCATAACAAAGGGATTGTCCGAAGAACGAATAATGCAGGCGGAATAGAAGGCGGGATGAGTAACGGTGAAATTATAGTGATGCGTGCAGCGATGAAACCGATAGCGACCTTAACAAAACCCCTTAAATCAATAGATATACGAAATCTTATGTCTACGCGCGCAACGGTTGTCCGCTCAGATATCTGTGCCGTTCCTTCTGCCGGCGTGGTCGGTGAAGCAATGGTAAGTCTTGAGATAGCCGGTGCTATGCAGGAAAAATTCGGCGGGGACAGTATACCAGAAATGAAAAGAAATTATAGCGAATATATGAAGAGAGTACATACGAGATTTACAAAATGAATATAGTATTAACCGGATTCATGGGTTCGGGCAAATCAGCAGTGGGCAGGAAATTAGCTGAAAAGTTAGCCATGGGATTTATCGATACTGATGCTCAGATTGAAAAAGACGCAGGGTCTTCAATAACAAAGATTTTTAAACTGAAAGGCGAAACCTGTTTTCGCGACGCTGAATCAAAAGTGGTTTCTTTGATAAGTTTGTTAGACAATCAGGTGATTGCAACCGGCGGCGGTATCCCTTTGCGCAGTGCAAACCTGGATGAGCTGGAAAGAAATGGGACCATTGTCTTTTTAGAGGTCAGTCCGGAATCAGCATTAAAACGAATCGGACATGATATGTCGCGTCCCCTGCTTCAGACTAAAAATCCATTGGAGACCGCACAAAATATTTTAGAAAAAAGAAAAAAAGCATATAACCGGTGTTCATTAAAAATTGCCACCGATAATCTTTCTATTGATGAGATCGTTGAACAGATTATTAAACATATTAATAAAAAAAGATGAAAACGATAAAAATAAAACTAAAAAAAGGCGGGTATTCCGTTCATGTGGGGGTATCTTTAGCGGATTTGGGTAAAAACTTAAAGCTCCATAAACCCAGTAATGTCCTGGTTGTTACCAGTTCGCGCATTTATCAATATCATAGCAGGGCATTAATCAAAGGGCTAAAGCAGGCACATCTTGATCCGGTCTTTACCATGGTCCCTGAAGGTGAACAGCATAAAACCATTGAACAGGCAAATCTTTTGTATAAATCATGTGTACGGGCAGAACTTGACCGGAATTCAATGATTATTGGATTCGGCGGAGGGGTGATCGGTGATCTGGCAGGATTTACCGCTGCGACCTACCTTAGGGGAATCCCCTTAATCCATGTGCCGACAAATTTATTATCAATGGTTGATTCTTCTATCGGAGGTAAAACCGGTGTGGATCTTCCTGAAGGGAAAAATCTGGTCGGCAGTTTTTATCAGCCGCAGATGGTCTGGATGGATGTCTCAACCTTACGCACGTTGCCGGCTGAACATTGGAACAACGGCATGGCTGAAGTTATCAAATACGGCATTATCGCAGATAAGAATTTTTTTAATTTTTTAGAACAGGCGCTTCATGTTACCGGTAATACCTCGTTTATAAATAAGTTATTATCTAAAACGCATAACGCATATCAGTTTGGGTTATCTGAAGACCAGGTGGAAAAAATAATCACCACATGTGCTGAGATAAAAGCCCGAGTAGTGACCATCGACGAACTTGAACGTAAGGGTAAAAGAGAAATTCTCAATTTTGGCCATACATTTGGACATGCTTTAGAAACGATCACTAAATATGAAGGCTATCTGCACGGGGAAGCCGTTGCCGTTGGAATGGTCATAGCGGCCCGGGTTGCTGAAGAATTAGGGATGTTTAAATCCATTGATCAGGTTAAGAGATTGTTGACCGCGGCCCATCTGCCGGTTGATCTTAAGAAAAGAATAGATATTGATGCGATGATGGCTGTTATGAGGAAAGATAAAAAGGTTAAAAAGGGTAAGATTCGTTTTGTTCTTCCATTAAAAATCGGCAGGGTAGAGATATGTGAAAATGTCCCTGAAAAACTGGTCAGATCAGTTTTAAAAGAGTTCAGCTAAAGGAGGATAAGCATGAAAATATTAGTGCTGCATGGGCCTAATTTAGGATTATTAGGAGCGCGGGAACCAAAGGTATACGGAAAAGTTACGTTAAAAAATATTAATGCTGCCCTGGTTAAGTTAGGCGGTGAATTGCGATGCACGGTTGTTTGCATCCAGAGCAATCATGAAGGCGAGATGGTTGATATAATCGGCAATGCGCCGAAAACATACCAGGGGATTATTATAAATCCCGCCGCATATACGCATACCTCAATAGCGATTCGGGATGCGGCGGCATCAATATCGTTACCGGTGATCGAAGTGCATCTGTCGAATATTTACGGCCGGGAGGATTTTAGGCGCACTTCGCTCATCGCACCGGTTACGGTTGGGCAGATATCAGGATTTGGTGCGCAGAGTTATTATCTTGCCTTACGGGCAATGGCTGATCTGGTCAAAATTAAGACGCGTACTTAAATTGTATGTTTAAACAGCATCTTGCCCGTTTAAAAAATAAATTAAAAAAACAGCATATTCCCGCATATCTGTGCAGTTCGCCGGCTGATATATTTTATCTTACCGGTCTTCCATCTGAAGGATTAACCCTTTTGGTAACCCCGAAATCAAGCACCATATGTACCTCTTTGATGTATAAAGATTATGCGGTCAAGAACCTGCCTGGTTTTAAAATTGATGTGCATACTGATTTAATTAAAAGCTTACACGAGTTTTTACGTAAAAGCAGGATAAAGAAATTATGGGTTGATAAACATACAACTACCGTTGAACAGGCTGAAAAATTAAGAAAAATGCGCGGTTGCCGGATATGTTTTGAGTCTTCGCTTATTGAAGATTTACGGATTATTAAAGGACCGGAAGAAATCAATCGGATTAGAAAAGCATGCCGGATGACCGCGCAGATTGTTCGTACTATCCGTAAATATATACATTATGGTATTCGTGAAACAGGCCTGGCAGGTAAAATCAGTATGATATCAGCGGATTTAGGGGCAAAATCTGCATTTGATACGATTGTTTCTTTTGGATCGCATACCTCTGAGCCGCATCATATAGCAGACTTAAAAAAACTACACAAATCAATGCCTGTTATGATCGATGCCGGGGTCAAGCTTAATGGCTATTGCGGTGACTTGACAAGGATGTTCTATTTAGGTAAAATTGACGGATTCTATAGCCAAATCTATCATGTGGTTGATAAAGCAAAAAAGGCTGCACAAGCCCTGGTTAAGCCGGGAGTAAAGGCATCTGAAATAGATGAAGCTGGGCGGTTAGTTTTCCGAGAAGCCGGGTATGAAAAGTTTTTCACCCATTCCACCGGGCACGGGATTGGTATTGATGTGCATGAACGCCCGAAGATTGCGCACAAAAGCAATGATGTGATAAAATCCGGCATGGTTATAACCATTGAGCCGGGCTTATATTTTCCCGGCAGATTCGGTGTCCGAATCGAAGATACGTTAGTAGTAACAAAAAACGGGTACCAGATACTGACGAAAACGTAACATATAAGGGTATTAACATGGTTGTTTCAACAGCGGATTTTAAAAATGGATTACATATTGAGTGGGAGGGAAATCCCTATACTATTATTTGGTTCCAACATCATAAACCCGGCAAGGGCGGCGCCATTATGCGTGTGAAACTAAGAAACCTTCAAACAGGCTCGATCATTGAACGCAGTTTTAAGTCGGGAGAAAAGTTTAAAGATATATCTGTAGATAAGCGAAAAGTTCAGTATTTATACAGCACGGGGGATATGTACTATTTTATGGATATGGAAAATTATGAGCAGATGGAAATAAAAGATGAGATGATCGGGCTGCCGGCGAAATTTTTAAAAGAAAACATGGAAGTCTATATAATGAGCATTGAAGGCAGTATCATCGGCATTGATCTGCCGTTAAATGTTATCTTGGGAATCACCTATACTGAGCCGGGGGTAAAGGGTGATACGGTAAGCCGTACGTTGAAGTCTGCTACGGTTGAAACAGGCGTAGAAATTAAAGTTCCGTTGTTTATCAATGTAGGGGATAAAGTAAAAATTGATACTCGTACCGGAGAATATATAGAGAGGATGTAATCTTATGAATAAAGTAAAAGATTTAATTTCTGCGGTATCTGATACTGATATTGTTGAATTAACATTGGAAAAAGGCAGTTTTAAGCTGGTATTTAAACGAGATAAAAACGGTGTAAAACATATTCACCTGCCGACACCTCCAGGCGTTACTAATGCCGATGCCGAAGAAGAAAACACGCAGGAGAAAAATATGGTTGATATCAAATCAACCATGGTCGGCACTTTTTATGCGTCTTCTTCCCCTGACCGGCCGCCCTTAGTGGTTGAAGGTGATCATGTTATGCCCGGGCAGAAAATGGGCTTAATTGAGGCAATGAAAATTAAGAAAGATGTTATCTCAACCGTTAAAGGAAAAATCATAAAAGTCTTAATTGAAGATTCACAAGCGGTTGAATACAGCCAGGTGCTTTTCCAGGTAGATACGTCGTTATAATAAAAATTAATCAAATGAGGATGTGATATGTTTAATAAGATTCTTATTGCTAACCGGGGAGAAATTGCATTGCGGATCATGCGCGCGTGCAGAGAGATGGGGATTAAAACAGTAGCGGTTCATTCTGAAGCTGACCGGGAATGTTCACATGTGCTCGCCGCGGATGAATCTATTTGCGTCGGACCGGCACAGGCAGCGGAGAGTTATTTAAATATTCCCAATATTATTTCCGCTGCTGAAATAAGCGGGGCAGATGCGATTCACCCCGGGTATGGATTTTTAGCAGAGAATACGTATTTTGCTGAAGTATGCCAGTCATGCGGTATTAAATTTATCGGACCTTCTAAAGAATGTATTCAAAAAATGGGGAATAAATCAGAAGCGCGGCACACAGCGGTGAAAGCCGATGTCCCGGTTATTCCCGGGTCAGATGGATGTGTATCGCCGGATGATCCCAAATTATTTAAAATTGCAAAAAAGATAGGATATCCGATTATGGTAAAAGCAAGTTCAGGCGGCGGCGGCAAAGGTATGCGCATTGTATATACTCAGGATGATTTAAAACAGGCTATTGTGATGGCGCAGGCCGAGGCTCAAGCTGCATTTAATAATAAAGATATATATCTGGAACGATTTATTGATGAACCGCGCCATATAGAGTTTCAAATCCTGGGAGACCGTAAAAACAATGTGGTCTATCTTCCTGAGCGGGATTGCTCCATACAACGGCGGCATCAAAAACTGATTGAAGAATCCCCCTCTCCGGCAGTAAGTTCAAGTCTGCGGAAGAAAATGGGGAAATATGCGCGCCGTGTTGCTGAAAAAATAGGGTATATAACGGTCGGAACAGTTGAGTTTTTATTGGATAAAAAAGAAAATATTTATTTCATGGAAATGAATACCCGTATTCAGGTGGAACATCCGGTAACTGAAATGCTGACCGGAATTGATTTGGTTAAAGAACAAATCCGCTTAGCGGCGGGTGAAAAAATCGACTATGATTCAAGTGATATAAAAATGAAAGGGCACGTGATCGAATGCAGAATAAATGCGGAGGATCCCGCGAATGATTTCGCTCCTTCGCCCGGCAAAATTGACCAGCTCATTCTTCCCGGCGGGCCCGGAGTGCGGATAGATACGCATCTTTTCGGCGGGTATACGGTTCCGCCGTATTATGATTCACTGATCGCCAAGCTCATTGTGATGGATGCATCCCGAACCGGGGCGATAAACCGCATGCGGGGAGCGCTGCGGGATTTTCATGTCCGCGGGATTAAAACAACAGTTCCCTTTCTGCAGCGTGCAATGCAGCACGAAGCGTTTATCAGGGGTAATTTCTCCACTGATTTTATTCAAAAATATTTTGCTTAAAAATATTTTTTAAAAGTCAGCCTAAAAAAAATATGCGGATTTTTTTATTTCAGGAGCGTAGTATATGAAAAACACCATTTTACGTATTATCAATGAAAACAGAAAAACAATGCTTGATTTGGCAGGTGAAGCAGATAAGATTAGTAAACTGGGGAAGATCGCATGCGCGGCTTACCGTAAGGGCGGCAAACTTGTTTTTTTTGGCAATGGGGGGTCTGCTTCTGATGCGCAGCACCTTGCAACCGAGATGGTATGCAGATTTAAAAAAAACAGAAAAAGCCTGCCCGCATTAGCATTAACGGTGAATACCTCCTTGTTGACGGCAACGGCAAATGATTTTTCATTTGACCGGATTTTTTCCCGGCAGGTTGAATCATTAGTAACACCGAAAGATGTGGTTATCGGTATTTCAACGAGCGGCAGTTCACCGAATGTTTTGTCAGGGATTAAAGAAGCCCGGAAGATCGGGGCGTATACGGCCGGGTTGACCGGCAGTAAAGATACTAAATTGCATAAACGCACCAATCTTTGTATTCGTATTCCTTCAACAGATACAGCACGCATACAAGAAGGCCATATTCTGGTTGGACACATACTGTGCGAATTAATAGAAGACGCATTATTTTAAATGGTATTACGTAATATACACCAGCTGCGTTTAATTATTCGTAGACTTCATGCACAAAAGAAAAAAGTAGTTTTTACGAACAGCTGCTTTGATCTATTGCATGTCGGTCATTTAAAACTGTTTGAATACTGCAAGAAGCAGGGAGATTATCTGATTGTTGCGGTAAATTCAGACCGCTCAATACGTGCAATTAAAGGTCCCTCGCGGCCGATCATCCCCGAACAGGACCGGGCGCACTTGTGCGCGGGACTTAAAACTGTTGATGCAGTCATTATTTTTAATGAAGAGACGCCGGAGAAACTTATTGCGCATATTCGTCCGGATGTTTTGGTCAAAGGCGGGGATTGGAAGTTGAACTCTATTATCGGCAGGGATGCGGTTAAAAAAGTTGTCCGCATGCCGTTGATCAAAGGAAAATCAACGACGGCGATTATTCAAAAAATAAGAACATAGCTATTTTTTCATGTCCTCAGATAATGTTTTCCAGATTTTAGATGTTAATTTAAACAGAGCACGCGAAGGAATACGAGTAATTGAAGATACGCTGAGATTGGTGTTAAAGAATAAGAAATTATACCAGCGTTTACGAAGCTTACGGCATGAATTAGATGTAATATCCCGTAAATTATATGGTTCTTTGATTACGTCGCGCAGCAGTGAAAAAGATCTCGGCAGGAAATCCCCTGCCATAAGATTCCGCTCCATAGATGATATGGTCCGGGCTAATTTTAGGCGTGCTCAAGAGGCGCTGCGTGTGTTAGAAGAATATTCCCGTTTCATAAATGTGCTGTTGACTCCGCGGTTTCAAAAAATAAGGTTTACACTCTATCAGCTGGAGAAAAGCGTACATGTTAGAAAAATGTGAATTATATTGTATAACCCGTGCACCGGTAAACAGTATCGGATATGAAGAGATGGTGGAACGTGCTTGTGCAGGGGGCGCAAACATCATACAATTCAGGCATAAAGGTTTAGTTGATACCGTGATGATTGAAACGGCAAAACGTCTGCGGGATATATGTAAGAAACATGCGGTTTTTTTTATTATTAATAATCATCCTGAAGTTGCGCGCGATGTTGATGCAGACGGTGTCCATATCGGGCAGGATGATATGTCAATTTCCCAGGCCAGACACGTAATCGGGCCCGGTAAATTGATCGGCCTGTCCACTCATAGTTTTGAACAGGCTCTTAAAGCACAGCTTAAGGGAGCTGATTATATCGGATTTGGGCCCATATTTGCGACACCGACTAAACCGGATTATAAACCGATCGGATTATCAGATATCGATTCGGTTGTGCGGAAAGTAGAGATCCCGGTCTTTGTTATCGGCGGGATTAATGCTGATAATGTAGGTCAAGTGATCCGTGCCGGTGCTGAGCGTGTTGCGGTTGTGCGCGCAGCTTTTAATGCAGAACATATAGAAACAGCAGTACGTAATCTTCGCTCGCAGATTGAGTCTGCAAAAAAAGATAAGATCTATCAAGAAATTTAATGGAATTATTAATTGAACAATTAAAAAAAGGGAATATCCCCGAACATGTAAAAAAATCTGCAGATACAGAGCAGATCGCTTTACGGGAATTAAAAGAGCGTATTATTAATGGCACGGTGGTGCTCCCGAGAAGTCTGCGCAGTCCGGTAACGGATGATAATCTTTCAGCTATCGGCAAGGGAATGAGGACCAAAGTTAATGCCAATATCGGAACATCACCCGATCAGGCAGATATATCGCTTGAGCTTGAAAAACTTCACATTGCAGTTGAATCAGGAGCTGATGCGGTTATGGATCTTTCAACCGGCGGTGATCTGCGGAAAATACGGCAAGTTATCCGCAAGGCATGCACGGTTCCTTTAGGAACAGTTCCTATTTATCAAGCGATATGTGAACTGGTGAAAGCAGATAAACAAACGGGTGATTTAACGGCTGATCATTTGTTTGATGTTATTGAGCAGCATGCCGAGGACGGTGTTGATTTTGTCACGGTTCATTGCGGCATAACCTTACGAACAATTAAGCGGCTGCATATGTCAAATCGTATTGCCGGAGTGGTAAGCAGAGGCGGGTCGTTTTTAGTTAAATGGATGGATAAGCATAATCAGGAAAATCCGTTATATGCACAGTTTGACCGGTTGCTGGATATTGCCCGCAGATATGATGTAACTCTAAGTCTGGGTGATGGGCTCAGGCCCGGGGCGATTGCAGACGCATCAGATTTAGCACAGTATGCTGAATTAAATGTGTTAGGCGAGCTGGTAACACGTGCGCGAAAAGCATTCGTGCAGGTGATCGTTGAAGGGCCCGGGCATGTGCCGATTGATCAGATCAATGCAAATATGCATATGCAAAAAACTATTTGTTCCGGCGCACCTTTTTATGTATTAGGGCCGTTAGTAACTGATGTTGCTGCAGGTTATGATCATATTACCTCAGCAATCGGCGGCGCATTGGCTGCTTCAGCAGGAGCAGATTTTTTGTGTTACGTAACACCATCTGAACATATTCATCTCCCCGGGGCAGAAGATGTACGGTTAGGGGTTATGGCATCCCGCATTGCAGCACATGCCGGCGATCTGGTGAAAAAAATTCCCGGCGCCTGGGAATGGGACGCTGTCATGTCAAAAGCACGTAAAGCATTAGACTGGGAAGCCCAAAAAAATCTGGCGCTTGATCCGAAAAAATTTGCACATTTAAGAAATTCACACAAACCGGGCAAGTCAGATGTCTGTACTATGTGCGGAGAGTTTTGTGCGATGGATGAGATTAAAGATGAGGTCAAGGTCTAATGAAATCTATCGTGCGTGTACGTATACCTGCAACCAGCGCTAATTTAGGCCCTGGATTTGATTGTTTGGGGTGCGCCTTGCAGATGTACAATATAATTGAATTACAGATTAATCCTCCGGGGCAGAAAGAAAAGCTGCATATAAGCATTGATGGATACGGAAAAGATTCTCTGCCGCGCGGGAAGGATAATCTGGTATATAAAGTTATACAGGATTATTTTAAGCAGAAAAATTTTATTTGGAAAACGATGCGGCTTAAAAATATTAATCGTATCCCTCTTGCGCGCGGGCTTGGTTCTTCTGCGGCGGCACGGGTGGGCGGATTATGTGCTGCACGTGAACTGTGCGCCGGAACGGAAGAAGACAGCAGATTGTTAGAGACAGCTGCTGAAGATGAAGGCCATGCTGATAATGTGGTGCCTGCCCTGTATGGAGGATTGTGCATTACCAGACGAGACAAACAGCATATTTTGTGGTGGAAAGAAAAAATTGCGCAGGATCTTTGTGCGGTTGTGGTGATCCCTGATTTTGAGATTAAAACGTCGCATGCGAGACGATTAGTCCCGCTTAATTATGCCCGTAATACCGCGGTCTATACCACGAGCAATGCAGCTTTTTTTGTTTCTGCGGTTACGGCGGATCCGTCTGAACGCAGAGACGCCATTATTAAGCATGCAATGAAGGATAAGTTTCATCAGCCGTATCGTAAACATCTTATCAGCGGGATGCAGAATGTATTTACTGCTGCTGAAGAATCCGGTGCGCTGGGCGTTGCGTTAAGCGGCTCAGGGCCATCGATCATTGCCATTGCTGGAGATGCCGGGAACAAAGATGCCATTGGCAGAGCCATGGTTAACGCATTTAAGAAAAATAATATTACGAGTATTTATCAAATACTGGAATTTGATCAGGAAGGTGCGCATATTCTATGAGTCTTATTGTTATGAAATTCGGGGGGTCTTCCGTCGGGACTCCTGAAAAAATATTAACTGCTGCAGAGCGCGTTGTTGAAAAAAAAGGAAGGAACAACCGGATTGTGGCGGTCGTCTCTGCTCCCGGAGATATGACGGATGATTTAATTGAAATGGCAGATAAGATTAATCCTTCCCCCAGTGATCGGGAAATGGATATGCTCTTATCAACCGGGGAGCAGGTATCGATTGCATTGCTCACGATGGCTATTACTAAGTTTGGTAAAAAAGCAATTTCACTGACCGGGCCCCAGGCAGGCATTTTTGCTGATACCACGCATACGAAAGCCCGGATACTTACTATTGAACCTAAAAAAATTGTTTCGCAGCTTAAAAGAGGCCAGGTTGTAATTGTGGCTGGATTCCAGGGCTTAAATCCTAACAATGACATTGCCACGCTCGGCCGAGGCGGTTCCGATTTAACTGCGGTTGCTCTGGCTGCGGTGCTTAAAGCAGATGTCTGCGAGATTTATACCGATGTTGATGGTATTTATACAGCTGATCCCCGTTTGTGCAGGGATGCGGTTAAGATTGCTGAAATTTCGTATGATGAAATGCTTGAACTTGCCGGTTCAGGAGCACAGGTTATGCAGTCACGGTCAATTGAGGTTGCTAAAAAATTTAATGTTACTATACATGTTCGTTCAACGTTTTCACATAAGACTGGAACGATAATAAAGAAGGAGGCACTTAAGATGGAAGACGTCATTGTTTCCGGCGTAGCATATAATAAATTTGAGGTTAAACTCTCGATTGAAAAAGTTCCTGATCAGCCCGGCGTTGCGGCATGTATTTTCAGCGCGATGGCTAAGGCAGGCATAAATGTTGATATGATTATCCAATCAGCGGCGCACGGCATGAATAATGATATTTCGTTTACTATTCCGCGCGGAGATCTCCGGAAAGCGCTTCCGGTGCTGACCCAGGTTAAAAAGAAACTTAATGCACGAAGCGTCGTGCATGACGACCACGTATCCAAGGTTTCGATTGTAGGTGTCGGCATGCGGAGCCATCCGGGGGTTGCGGCGCGGATGTTTACGGCATTATCTAAAGCACGCATTAATATTGAAATGATTTCAACCAGCGAGATACGTATTGCCTGCATTGTAAAACAGGACAAATTGGAAAAAGCAGTTAAAGTTCTGCATAAAGAATTTAAACTGAACAAAAAATAATATAAACAAAGAAGGAATGACTGTATGCAAAAAATCAAACTTTTTGATACTACGCTCAGGGATGGAACACAGAGTGCGGGGATTTCTCCGTCTGTTGAAGACAAGCTTAAAATAGCGGCGCGTATTGATGAACTGGGCGTTTCCTATATTGAAGGCGGATGGCCCGGCTCAAATCCCAAAGATGAAGATTTTTTTAAACGTGCGCGGAAACTCAAACTAAAAAACGCACGGTTAGTTGCATTTGGATCAACGCGGAGAAAAGGAATTCCTGCTTCCGAAGACAGTAATCTGCAGAGTATTTTAGATGTTGGTGTTAAAACAGCGTGTATCTTTGGTAAAACCTGGGAGTTTCATGTCATTCATGCACTGCGCACCACACGTGAAGAAAATATTAATATGATCGCTGATTCAATCAAATATTTAAAATCAAAAGGGTTGGAAGTCATTTATGATGCGGAACACTTTTTTGACGGTTACCGGGCAGATAAATCATATGCGCTGTTAACCTTGCACGCAGCAGTTAAAGCGGGAGCCGATACTATTACCCTGTGTGATACGAACGGCGGTATGCTGCCAAACGATATCCGGGTAATTATTCGTGAGCTTAAGAAAAAAATCAACATTCCATTGGGTATTCATACGCACAATGATTCTGATTGCGCGGTTGCCAATACATTAGTTGCGGTTGAAGAAGGATGCGTGTTAACGCAGGGGACTATTAACGGTATCGGTGAGCGGGCCGGTAATGCAAATTTAATCTCTGTTATTCCGGGCATTATGCTGAAACTTAAGAAAAAATGCATCTCACCCGAACAACTCCAAACATTAACTGAAGTCTCCCGCTATGTAAGCGGGATTCTCAACATGGTGCCCTCCGATCATCAGCCGTATGTTGGTTATTCAGCATTTGCGCATAAAGGAGGTGTTCATGCATCAGCCATGGCGCGGCATACTGAAACATATGAGCATATTAATCCGGAAGCGGTCGGCAATAAACGGCAGATTTTAATCTCTGAGCTTTCCGGCAGAAGTAATGTAATCTCTAAAATAAAAGAACTTAATATTGATTTTGATGACACGACGGGTGCCAGCAAGAAGATTATTGACAGCTTAAAGACATTGGAAAATGAAGGATACCAGTTTGAAGGAGCTGAAGGATCATTTGTGCTGCTCATACATAAGGCAATGGGATCTTTTAAGCCGTTTTTCGAGTTAAAAGGATTCCGTACGGTCGTAGAAAAAGATTGGCGCACCGGACAGATGATTTCTGAAGCAACGATTAAAGTTAAAGTCGGCGACCATGTTGAGCATATGGTTTCTGAAGGAGACGGCCCGGTTAATGCGCTTGACGGTGCGTTGCGGAAAGCACTGGAGAAGTTTTATCCAGAACTCATAGAAGTAAGCCTGGTTGATTTCAGGGTCCGTGTTATTAATGCGGTAAGCGGTACGGCGGCTAAAGTGCGGGTGCTTATTGAATCGCGCGATAATACTGAAGCGTGGAGCACTATCGGTGTTTCAGAAAATATTATTGAGGCTTCTTGGCAGGCATTAGTTGACGGCGTTGAATATAAACTATTAAAAGCGAAAAACGAAAAGCACAAAGCGCAAAACGTAAAGCATAAAGCTTAAAGCGCAAAGGAAGGGGGATATAATGCGAAGTGATGATGTAAAAAAAGGCGTGGCCAGAGCACCTAACCGGGCGCTGTTATATGCAACGGGACTCACTAAAGAAAACATGAAAAAACCTTTTATCGGGATAGCCACATCTTTTACTGATCTTATCCCCGGACATATAGGCATGAGAGAGCTTGAACGCGCTATCGATCAGGGGGTATGTGCGGGAGGCGGGGTGCCGTTTTTATTCGGCGTACCCGGCATCTGCGACGGCATTGCAATGGGACACTCCGGGATGACCTATTCACTGCCCAGCAGAGAGCTGGTGGCAGATATTATTGAAACAGTTGCGCAGGGACATAAACTTGACGGTTTAATTTTGCTGACCAATTGTGATAAAATCACTCCCGGCATGATTATGGGTGCAGCACGGATTAATATTCCTGCAATTGTGGTAACCGCCGGGCCCATGCATACCGGGATGTATAAGGGTAAGCGCCGGTCTTTGGTGCGTGATATGTTTGAAGCTGTAGGGCTTTATCAAGCAGGGAAAATCAGCAAAAAAGAGTTCCATGATCTGGAAACTTCAGCCTGCCCGGGATCCGGATCATGTCAGGGACTTTATACCGCAAATACCATGGCATGTTTAACCGAGACCATGGGTTTATCCTGGTATGGATGCGGTTCAGCTCTTGCGGCAACCGCTAAAAAAAGAAGAATTGCTTTTGATTCGGGAGCTCGTATCGTTGAATTGGTAAACCAAAGAATCACTACGCGAAAAATCTTGACCAAAAATGCATTTCATAATGCGATTCTGGTTGATATGGCATTAGGAGGTTCAACTAATACGGTACTTCATTTACCGGCAATTGCACATGAAGCAGGTATTGAACTTCCCTTAAAACTCTTTGATGAGATTTCAAAGACCGTACCGCATATTACCCTGCTTGAACCAGCGGGTGATCATTATATGGAAGATTTAGAGAATGCAGGAGGGATTCCCGGGGTATTGCATGCATTGAAACTTAAACTTTTATCGTCGCCGAGTGTAACCGGTATGGATATATTAGATCATGCGCGTCATGGATCCATTGAAGATCCTGATGTTATCCGCATAAAAAATCCATACCATATGCAGGGAGGAATTGCTATATTATATGGTAATCTGGCTCCCAATGGATCGGTGGTGAAATCAGCGGCAGTGAGTAAGAAGATGATGAAATTTAAAGGTAACGCACGGGTCTTTAATTCTGAAGAAGACGCGATGGATGCAATAGAAAAGAAAAAAATAAAACCAGGCAATGTCGTGGTGATCCGGCATGAAGGCCCTCAAGGCGGGCCGGGCATGAGAGAAATGCTTTCTCCAACCAGTGCGATTCAAGGGATGGGGCTTGCTGATTCAGTTGCTCTTATTACTGACGGCAGATTTTCCGGAGGAACACGCGGGCCCTGTATCGGCCATATTAGTCCTGAAGCAGCAGAAGGCGGGTTGATCGGCCTCCTTAAAGAAAATGATATCATTGAGATCGATATACCTAATCGGACGATCAATGCAAGATTAACACAGACAGAAATTAAAAAACGCAGGGAACAATATCGGAAACCTGCGCTTAAAATAACATCAGGATATCTGGCGCGTTATGCCCGGATGGCAAACTCCGCAGCACAAGGAGCAGTATTTAAATAAAAATGAATATTGAAGTTTGTTGTTTGTGGTGTTGACGTTTGATGTTAGTTTTTGACGTTTACTGACGTAAAGTTTTTGACTTTTGACACTCTGACGTAAAGTTTTTGACTTTTGACACTCTGACACTCTGACACTCTGACACTCTGACACTATAAAGGGGGTTACTATGGGGCAAAAAAGAAATCAACTCCATTTGCTCATCAATAAAAAGCTTCAGATTCGGTTTGCAATTTTTGTTGCAGGCTTAGTTACGGCATCATTGTGCATGGTATGGGGCAGTATGGAGATTGTTATGCGCATCCTGCTCGATCATTATAGAAATGATCCGATAACGGTTGATATCCTTAAAGACATTCATTTTTATATGCTTTATTTTTTCTTTTGGGAAGGACTTCTGGCATTGATTGTGAGCAGTTTGCTTACCCTGTTTCTATCGCGCCGAGTGGTGGGCCCCATATACCGCATACAGGAAGAAATAAATTATTTTCTTGATAATCGTCAGAACAGCGATTTTGAAGAACGGGAGATTAGAATTAGAACAAATGATGCGTTTCAGGATCTGAATCAACTGGTGAATAGATTAATAGAAGAAGTGCAAAAAAACAGATAGCTTAAATTAAGGAGGATTACCACACGTGCAATTAACCGGGGCAGAAATATTGATTGAATGTTTAAAAAAGGAAAAAGTTGAAATTATATTCGGCATTCCGGGAGGTGTTTTGCTACCTGCTATGGATGTATTATATAAATCATCAATACAATTCGTACTTACCCGGCATGAACAAGGAGCAGGGCACATGGCAGATGGATATGCCCGTGCAACGGGAAAGGTCGGCGTTACGCTTGCTACCTCAGGTCCCGGAGCGACCAATCTGACCACTGCGCTTGCCACAGCGCATATGGATTCAATCCCTATGGTTGCTATTACCGGACAGGTTGCAACTCATTTAATAGGGAATGATGCATTTCAAGAGGCTGATACGACGGGGATTACGCGGCCGGTAACCAAACATAATTTTTTAGTAAACGATGTCAGGGATCTCGCGGCAACGATAAAAAAAGCATTTTATATTGCTCGGACCGGGAGGCCCGGGCCGGTGGTGATTGACCTGCCGGTTGATGTGCAAAAAGCATCGGCTGAGTTTATCTGGCCGGAAAAACAGGAGATCAGATCATACAATCCTAATTATAAAGGTCATATCGGCCAGATTAAAAAAGCAGCAGAGATGATTAATAAATCACAAAAACCCGTATTGTATATCGGCGGCGGAGTAGTTATATCCAACTGCGGCGATGAAGTCCTTAAGCTTGCTGAAAAAGCTGATATTCTGGTTACGACCACTTTAATGGCATTAGGCGAGATCCCTGCTCAGCATCCATTGTATCTCGGCATGCTCGGCATGCATGGGACCTATTCTGCAAACATGTCTATGCAAAACGCTGATTTAATTATTGCAGTCGGCGCACGGTTTGATGACCGGATAACCGGAAAAATATCAGGATTTGCTCCGCATGCAAAAATAATTCATATTGATATTGATCCGACTTCAATTTCAAAAAATGTGCGGGCTCATATTCCGGTTGTTGGTGATGCGAAAATGATTGTATCTGAAATGCTGCATTATATAAAACATGCGCATCATAAAACCTGGAGAGATACTGTTGCCAAATGGCGTAAAAAAACACCGGATACTTATTATAAAAATGATAATGCATTAAGGCCGCAGTATGTTATTGAACAGATACATGCGGTTACGAAAGGAAACGCGATTGTGGCGACTGAGGTAGGACAAAATCAAATGTGGTCAGCGCAGTTTTACCGTCCGAATGCAAAGCGTCATTTTCTTACCTCAGGGGGATTAGGCACGATGGGGTATGGATTGCCGGCAGCGATAGGGGCTAAATTCGCCCGGCCTGAAGCGGTTGTGTTTGATATTGCCGGTGATGGTTCAATTCAGATGAATATTCAGGAATTAGCCGTTGCTGTTTTACATAAAGTGAATGTTAAAATTGCGATACTGAATAATTCATATTTGGGCATGGTCCGCCAATGGCAGTCAATGTTTTATGGCGGACGATTTAAAGGAGTATGCCTGGTATGTAGTTCTGATTGCACTAATCCGTCGCCGCAAAAGGCCCGCGGATGTAAGCCGTATGTGCCGGATTTTGTTAAATTAGCGGAGGCGTATGGTGCGGTCGGCATCAGGGTATTGAAGAAAAAAGATGTTAAAGCAGCCATACAAAAAGCACTGAAAATAGATAAACCGGTTATATTGGAGTTTATCGTAGAATCCGGTGAAAATGTTTATCCTATGGTGCCGGCAGGTGCATCATTGCACGAAATGATTACCGGATTAGCTTAAAAAACCTTGGTTCTCGGGGCAAAAAAAGGAGGAATTTATAATGAGGCATACGATTTCTGTGTTAGTAGAAAATAAATCAGGGGTCTTAGCGCGCGTTGCCGGACTTTTTTCAGCCCGGGGTTTTAATATTACCTCGCTCTCGGTCGGGGAAACCGAAGATCCGAGTATTTCCCGTATGACGATTGTGGTCTCAGGGGATGAAAATATTCTTGAGCAGATTGAGAAGCAATTAAATAAATTAGTTGATGTGATTAAAGTCTCTGATTTTTCCAATGTCCCGCATCTGGAAAGAGATTTAGCATTACTCAAGATCAGTTCAGACAAATCCAAACGGACTGAAATATTTCAGATTGTTAATGTGTTTAGAGCAAAGATCGTGGATGTTTCAAATGATGCGATCATTGTTGAAATCACCGGTGATGAAGATAAGATTCAGGCGTTTATCAAAATGATACAGCCGTTTGGCATAAAAGAATTGATCCGCGCAGGAGTAGTGGGACTTGCACGGGGATAAAAAATACAAAATAAAGGCAAAGCAAAATACGAAGCTCTAAATTCGAAATTCGAAACAAATATGAAATTCGAAATATGAAACAAAGTCAAAAGAAAGAATATAAAATAGCGGTTTAAATTTATGTATTTGGTATTAGATGTTGATATTGATTTAGGATTTGGGATTTAGAATTTGTTTCGTATTTCGGTATTCGGATTTCGAATTTAGGTTTTTTGATGTTGTTTGGAATTTAGATATCCGTTTAAGGAGTAAAAAAGAGAAATAAAATTAATAATATAAGGAGAAGATTATGGCAAAAATGTATTATGACAAAGATGCAGATTTAGGGCTCTTGAAGGGTAAAAAGATTGCAATTATCGGGTATGGTTCTCAAGGACATGCACAGGCGCAGAACTTGCGTGATTCAGGATTGAAAGTTATTATCGGCGAATTAAACGGAACTCCTAATTATAAACAAGCAGTAAAAGACGGATTTAAACCGGTATCTGCTGCTATGGCTGCACAAGGAGCTGATTGGATCCATATATTAGTACCCGATGAATATCAGGCAAAAGTCTGGAAACAGGAGATTGAACCTAATTTTAAACCAGGCGCGGTTTTAAGTTTTTCTCATGGTTTTAATATTCGATTTAAACAGATTATTCCTCCTGAAACATGCGATGTAATTCTTATTGCGCCGAAAGGGCCGGGTCATCTGGTGCGTCGTATGTATACCGAAGGAAAAGGAACGCCCAACTTAATTGCGGTTGAACAGGATTATTCAGGAAATGCAAAAAAGCTGGCCCTTGCTTTTTCCAAAGGGGTGGGCGGTACGCGTGCGGGAGTTATTGAGACAACTTTCACGGAAGAAACCGAGACGGATTTATTCGGTGAACAAGTGGTATTATGCGGCGGCGTGGTTGAGCTTATTAAACAAGGATATGAAACTCTGATTGAAGCAGGGTATCAGCCGGAGATTGCCTATTTTGAATGCCTGCATGAAATGAAGCTTATTATTGATCTGGTGCAGGAAGGCGGCATCGGCATGATGAATTATTCGATTTCAAATACGGCAGAATACGGTGAATACGTGGCGGGTAAGCGCATAATCACTAAACAAACAAAAAAAGAGATGAAAAAAATTCTGAGTGAAATAGTCTCGGGTAAATTTGCAAAGCAATGGATACAGGAAAGCAAAAAAGGAAGGCCGCTGCTTTTAAAGGAACGCAGAGCAATCACAAATCATTCAATCGAAAAAGTCGGGAAAAAATTAAGAGCAATGATGCCGTGGCTTAAGAAAAAATAGTTATTCGTGATTCGTGGTTCGGTGTTCGAACCACGAATCATAAAAAAACGAGGAATGGGTATGATATGATAGTTAAAGAGGGGTGGCCGTTTGTTATTGGGTTTTCTATTATGGGATTGCTATTCCTTATGGTAACTCCCAAAACAGGGTTGTGGAGTTGTGTCCTCGGGATGCTCTTGCTTGTCCTGGGATGCTTTTGTTTGTTTTTTTTCAGGGATCCTCAGCGGATCATTCAGGCTGATGAGCGAAATATTCTTTCACCCGCTGATGGTACTGTTCTTGAGATTGTTTCTGACAACTCTTCTGCGGGCAAACGGACCATGGTTAAAATATTTCTTTCGATCTTTAATGTTCATATTCAGCGCGCACCTGCTGCAGGGTGCGTTGGGCAAATCATCTATTCAAAAGGCAGGTTTTTACCTGCTATGAGAAAAGAAGCATCGGACGAAAATGAAAAGAATACTATAATACTTACCCATCCCAAAGGAATAATTGAAGTCTCGCAGATCGCCGGGATTATTGCACGGCGCATTGTATGCCGGGTAAAACAAGGCGAAACACTTAAAGCCGGTCAACAATACGGATTAATTTGTTTTGGTTCACAAGTTGATATACTTCTTCCTGAATCGGTTAATCTCTCTGTTTCACCGGGGCAGAAACTGACAGCAGGTAAAACCGTGATAGGAGATTGGAAATGAGAAAAGGCGCGTATTTGCTTCCCAGTAGTTTAACGCTGGTTAATTTAGGGTTGGGATTTTTTTCGATAATTCAATCGATAAACGGCAATTATTTTCCGGCGGCTGTGGCGATTGTGTGGGGACATGTAGCCGATGTTATTGACGGCATCGTTGCCCGCATGACTCATACGACCAGCACGTTCGGCCTTGAGTTTGATTCATTTGCTGATTGGATAACATTCGGCATTGCTCCGTCAATCCTTATGTATCAGATTACCCTTAATGGATATGGTAAAGTAGGGTTTGGTATTGCGCTCTTTTTTGTGATCTGCGGCTCACTGAGACTCGCCAAGTTTAACATAAAAGCTCATGAAGGAAATGCGGGTGATGGGAATTTTACGGGGCTGCCGATTCCTGCAGCAGGAGGTATTTTAGCGGCGATTGTATTGATTTATGATCTGTCAACCAGAACAATTATGTCAAAAACAATTCCGTTTGTTATGATAATGGTGCCTTTTTTAATGAAAGGGATGCCCATTATTATGTTTATTTTATCAATTATGATGGTTTCCCGAATGAAGTTTTTCAGCACCAAGAAACAGAAATTTTTTAGGCCGACCTCTTTGCGGGCAGTCGTTTTTTGGGTTGTGGGAGGACTTTTAATATATGCGTATCCGCAGAATTTTACATTTATTTTATATGTTACCTATATTTGTTCGGGTTTATTCGGATATGTCTTGAGGACATATCGGCTACGGAGGAAAAAAAATGAAGCGGTTTAATAAAGACAAAATTATTATTTTTGATACGACCCTGCGTGACGGCGAACAATCACCCGGGGCAAGTTTAAATATTACGGAAAAACTTGAGATTGCACATCAGCTGAAAAATTTAGGAGTTGATGTTATTGAGGCAGGATTCCCGGTCTCATCTCCTGGTGATTTTGAAGCAGTTAAAACGGTTGCAAAACAGGTTAAAGGTGTTCAGATCTGCGGTTTGGCGCGTGCCATGAAAAAAGACATACAGGCCTGTTGGGATGCAGTCAAATATTGTAAAACACCGCGTATTCATACGTTTATTGCAACATCTGATATACATATAAAAAGTAAGTTCAAAAAAACGAGGCAGGAAATTTTAGAGATGGCGGTAAATGCGGTCAAATTTGCCCGAACATTAACGGCAAATGTCGAGTTTTCCGCTGAAGATGCCGTGCGCAGTGACCGCCGGTATCTGGCTGCGGTCGTTGAAGCAGTGATCGATGCCGGCGCACAGACAGTTAATATTCCGGATACTGTGGGATATTCTATTCCTTTTGAGTTCGGCGATCTTATTAAATTTTTAATGGATAGAGTGCAGAATATCAATAAGACGACATTAAGCGTGCATTGCCATAATGATCTGGGCCTGGCGGTTGCAAACTCACTCTCTGCCATTCAACATGGCGCCCGGCAGGTTGAATGTACGATTAATGGGATTGGTGAACGAGCGGGAAACGCATCGTTAGAAGAGATCGTTATGAGCCTTGAGGTGCGCAAAAAAATATTTGGGGTTACGAGCAGTATTAATACGAAGGAAATTTATCGTACCAGCAGGTTGGTCTCCAGTTTAACCGGTATTCCGGTTCAGCCGAACAAAGCTAGTGTCGGAGGAAATGCATTTGCCCATGAAGCAGGCATTCATCAGGACGGGATTTTAAAAGAAAGATTAACCTATGAGATTATGACACCGGCATCGGTTGGGGTACCTTCAAGCCAGCTGGTGCTTGGCAAACATTCCGGCAGGCACGCGTTTGTTAAACGCTTAAAAGAGCTGGGTATTTCTGTCAAAGCAGGACGCATCGCTGCGTTATTTGAAGAGTTCAAAAAACTTAGCGACAAGAAGAAAAATGTATTTGATGAGGATATTTTACTGCTTGCAGAAAAAGAGATGGCAGATATGCCCGAGACATATACCCTGCATTATCTGCATACATCTTCCGGATCAGGTATTGTGCCGACCGCCACGTTAAGATTAAAAAAAGACGGCCAAAAAATAATGCAGGAAGCGGCCTGCGGCGACGGCCCGGTTGATGCAGCTTATAAAGCCATGGATAAAATCATCGGGCTGCATTTAAAACTGCAGGATTACAGCCTCCGTGCGGTTTCCAAAGGAAAAGATGCGCAGGGCGAAGTAAATGTGCGCGTTGAATATAACAAAAAAATGGTTTCAGGAAGAGGATACTCCACGGATATTATTGAAGCAAGCGCTAAAGCGTATCTTAATGCGGTTAATCGAATTCTGGTAATGAATACGCGCACGAAAGTTAAGAAAAAACTAAAGGTGAAAATATAATATGGGCATGACCATTACTGAAAAAATTATTGCCGCACACAGCGGGGAGAAGCATCTTCATCCCGGGCAGTTCGTTGAAGCGCATGTTGATATTGCCTTAGGAAATGATATAACCTCACCGCTGGCGATTAAAGAATTTGAAGCAGCAGGGGTGAAAAAAGTATTTGACCATAAAAAAGTGGTGCTTGTCCCCGACCATTTCACCCCTAATAAAGATATCCAATCAGCCGAACAGGTAAATATATTGAGAAAATTTGCTGCCCGGCAGAAATTAACATATTTTTTTGACAACGGTGATGTCGGGGTTGAGCATGCATTGCTTCCTGAGCAGGGAATCGTGGGTCCCGGTGATCTGGTGATAGGAGCCGACTCACATACCTGCACCTATGGTGCGTTGGGTGCGTTTGCAACCGGGGTCGGATCAACTGACCTGGCTGCAGCAATGGTAACCGGAAAAGTTTGGCTTAAAGTACCAGAAACCATACAATTTGAATTTATAGGCAGACTGCCCGCCTGGATCGGGGGGAAAGATCTAATCTTAACCGTAATCGGGAAGATTGGTGTTGATGGTGCGCTTTATTCAGCGATGGAATTTGTGGGGAAACCAATCCAATCTCTTTCAATGTCTGAGAGACTTGCCATGTGCAATATGGCCATTGAAGCAGGGGGCAAAAACGGGATTATTGCACCTGATGCGGTAACCAGGGCGTATATCCGCAACCGCTTTACCAGAAAACCAGTCTTTTATGAGAGTGATAAAGATGCACAATATATCAAAACAATCAAGATTGATGTTGGATTCATGGAACCGGTGGTTGCGGTTCCTAATCTTCCTTCCAATGTAAAGCCTGTTTCAGCATGCCGCGGTATATCAGTTAACCAGGTTGTTATTGGTTCATGCACCAACGGCCGTATTGAGGATTTACGCATAGCAGCCGAAATTATTAAAGGTAAAAAGGTATATAAAGGAGTACGCCTTCTTATCATTCCTGCAACGCCGTGGATTTATCGGCAGGCGCTTAAAGAAGGATTAATGGATATTTTTTCAAAAGCCGGTGCGATTATTTCTCCGCCGACCTGCGGGCCGTGCTTAGGCGGGCATATGGGGATTCTCGCCGCAGGTGAACGCTGCCTGGCAACCACCAACAGGAATTTTGTGGGGCGCATGGGGCATGTGAAGAGCGAAGTCTATCTGGCGGGAGCACCGGTTGCAGCAGCGACTGCGATAAAAGGAAAAATATCGCATCCGGACAGAGTAATCCGGAGCAAGAAAATAAAAAGAAAATAAAAAAATAATTTTACAAAAAATTTACAAAATCTTTACAAGATCTTAACATTGAAATTATATAATATTAATCGTACTAAAGGTGGTTCAGCATGATCTGTCAGGGAAAGGTCTTTCTCTATGGTGATAATGTTAATACTGACGAAATTATTCCCGCACGATATCTTAATACATCAGATAAAAAAGAACTGGCGAAACATTGCATGGAAGATATCGATGAAGATTTCGTTGCGCGCGTTTCACCCGGTGACATCATTGTCGCCAATAGAAATTTTGGCTGCGGTTCATCGCGGGAGCATGCGCCGGCTGCCATAAAAGAAGCAGGGATATCGATTGTCATTGCAGCATCGTTTTCGCGGATTTTTTTCCGCAATGCGATTAACATCGGGCTGCCGATTCTTGAGTCACCCGAGGCGGTCAAAAATATCCAAAAAGGGGACGAATTAAAGGTTGATTTATCAAACGGGAAAATATACAATATGAGTCGAGGGAGCCAGTATCAAGCAGAGCCATTTCCTCCGTTTATGCGTTCTTTAATACAGGCCGGCGGACTCATGAATTATGTTAAGAGTCAACGACGATCATAGCAAAAAATGTTAAAAGGAGCACGTAATGGTAGTTGAACGCAGGGCATCCACTCGATTTAAGATGAATATCCATGCTAAAATGTACAATGCGGGACAGGAGCAGCTGCTTGATGTGGTTAAAATAACCAATATGTCCGCGGGCGGCATCGGCATGGAAACAACCAAGTTCATTAAACCAAAAACCGGTTTTGTGGTTAAATTTCTTATTAATGCTGAATCAACCACACCTATACCGGCAAAGTCAATTTGGTCTGAAGATGAACATGGTGAATGCCGCGGCGGTGCGCAGTTTACTTTTCCTAAATAATAAAAAGTATTCTTACGCAGATTCTTCCCGCCAGGCATCCATTCTTCTGTAATCTGCCTAATCATTTCATCTAATAAAAATAATCTGGAATTTATTATTAAAAATAAGTATAATTATTAATTCGTAATTCAAATTTAAACTTAAAAATTAAGGAGACAAAGCATCCATGGCAAAGAAAACGTATAACATAGGGGTACTTCCCGGAGACGGCGTAGGGCCTGAAATCATCAATGAAGGATTAAAAGTGTTGCAGGCAGCAACAAATACATTAGGAATTAAATATGAAACTATTGAGTATGATTTTGGCGGCGAGCGGTATTTAAAGACCGGCAACATTATCTCTAATGAGGAGATTGATGAGCTTAAGGAGCTTGATTCGATCTTTTTAGGTGCAATCGGGCATCCAGATGTAAAACCCGGCATCCTAGAAAAAGGGCTTCTGCTTAACATACGTTTTGCTCTGGATCAATATATAAACTTACGTCCGGTTATCCTCTATCCCGGTGTGTGGACGCCGATAAAAGATAAGGGCCCGGAAGATATTAATTTTGTGGTTGTTCGGGAGAACACTGAAGGCGCCTACTCTGGATTGGGCGGCGTATTAAAAAAAGGAACTACGGATGAAGTTGCGATTCAAGAAGATGTGAACACATATAAAGGCGTTGAACGCTGCGTTCGGTATGCGTTTGAGTACTGTAAAAAACGCAATAAAAAGAAAACGCTTACCCTGGTTGATAAAGCCAATGTATTAACCTATGCGCATGATCTCTGGCGCAGAGTATTTGCAAAAACGGGCGAATCATACAAAGATATTAAAAAAGAATATGCATTCGTTGATGCGACCTGTATGTGGTTTGTAAAGAATCCTGAGTGGTTTGATGTTATTGTAACCAACAATATGTTTGGGGATATTATTACTGATTTAGGCGCCATGATACAGGGTGGATTAGGCATTGCAGCAGGAGGCAATATTAATCCTGATGGGGTCAGTATGTTCGAGCCGATTCATGGATCAGCGCCAAAATATACCGGGCAGAATAAGATCAACCCGATTGCCACCATCGCTGCGGGCGCGATGATGATGGAAACTTTAGGAGAGCAGAAATGCGCTGATTTGATTGAAAATGCGATTAAAAAAGTGCTTGCTTCAGGTAAAATAAAGGATATGGCAGCCGGTAGAATGGGAATGAGCACTTCAGAAGTCGGTGATTTGATCGCTAAAAACCTATAGGATACCACATATGAGTAAACAATATAAGGTAGGAATCGTTGGTGCAACCGGGGCAGTCGGTCAGGAAATGATACGTATGCTTGAACGGCGTAAATTCCCGGTTGATACCATTAAATTACTTGCTTCAGAAAGGTCCAGAGGCAGGAAGCTTTTTTATCAGGGGAAACAGTATCCGGTTGAGGTTTTAAATAAAAACTCCTGGCAGGGCTTGGATATTGCTCTTTTTTCTGCCGGTGCGGACCGCTCAAAGGAGTTTGCGCCGATATTTGCAAAAAATGGATGTTTTGTAATAGATAATTCAAGTGCATTCCGCCTGGATGAAGATATTCCATTAGTGGTGCCTGAAGTAAATCCCGAATCATTAGAAAAATCCAAAAAACTTATAGCAAATCCTAATTGTTCAACCATACAAATGGTGGTAGCATTAAAACCAATACATTATAAATCCAGGATTAAACGTATTATTGTATCAACCTATCAGGCAGTATCCGGGGCCGGTGCTAAAGCGGTTTCAGAGCTTAAATCCCAGGCACAGGCTTTTGGTTTGGGTAAACCATACCATAACCCGGAAAAATTCCCTTATCGCATCGCATTTAACTGTATACCGCATATTGATATGTTTTTAGATAACGGGTATACCAAAGAAGAAATGAAAATGGTTAATGAAACCAGAAAGATTATGAATGCACCTGATATTGCTGTTTCAGCAACGGCGGTGCGTGTGCCGGTATTCAGAAGCCATGCTGAATCCATATGGATTGAAACTGAAGATAAAATCTCTGCAGGGCAAGCCAGAGAACTTCTTAGAAAAGCACCCGGTATCATTGTTGAAGATGACCTGTCAAAAAACCTGTATCCTTTGCAGATTAATGCAGAAGACAGATATGAAACGTTTGTCGGAAGAATCCGTGAGGATATCTCATGCCCGAACGGCCTGGTTATGTGGGTAGTTTCAGACAACCTGCTTAAAGGTGCTGCATTAAATGCGGTCCAAATAGCAGAACTCCTGATCCAAAAAAAATTCATATAAGACATGCCTACCTATTTACTTACCCTTGAGTATGACGGGACTGACTTTTCAGGCTGGCAGATTCAGCGCACTCGCGGGCAGGAACGTGCACGGACTGTCCAATCAGAAGTAGAAAAAATCTTAAACAAAATACCCGGATATGACGGCAAAACATTTGCGGCATCCCGCACCGATGCCGGTGTTCATGCGCGGGATCAAAAGGTAAGTTTTACGCTGCATAAACCCATTCCCCCGCGCGATCTGTTTATGAGATTGGACGCGCTTCTCCCCAATGATGCTGCTCCCCGGGATATACGCATAGTACCGGATAATTTCAATGCCAGATATCATGCAAAGAAGAAAGAATATGTATATTCAATTTATAATGATCATGTGAGGCCGGTATTAGAACAAAGATTTGTCTGGTGGCGGAAAGCAAAACTTGATATACAAAAAATGAAGCAGGCTGCACGGTATTATAAGGGAACCCATGATTTTAAAGCATTTATGCGGGAAGGTTCTTCACAAAAAGATACACACTGTACCATATACAAAGTAGCTTTAGTTAAAAAGGATAAACTGCTGAAAATAAGAATAACCGGCAGCCGTTTCTTATACAACATGGTCCGCAATATGGCCGGCCTGCTGGTTGAGGTAGGAAGGGGAAAAGTAAAACCAACGATAGTTAAAGAATATTTACGATTCCCAAGCATAAAAAAAGCCGGTCCCAAAGCTCCCGCCCAAGGCCTTACTCTGCACAAAGTAATTGGGGGTCAGATCTCGACATGAGACAATAGAGGAATAAAAGTCTCATGTCGAGATCTGACCCCATGAAATTCGAACTTGACATTTTCGATTTACATGGTATAATGTAACTATGATAAAACGTAAATACATATTAGATCACATTAAAAAGTCGCTTAAACGAAGCCGGGCTGTTGCGATTCTGGGGCCTCGTCAGTGCGGTAAAACTACTCTTGCCCGTCAACTGGTAAAAATCAACTCTCCTAATTATTTTGACCTTGAAGACCCTGAAAGCATAATACGTTTGACCGAACCCAAAACAGTGCTTGGAACATTAAAAGGAATTGTAGTTATTGATGAAATTCAGAGACGCCCGGATTTATTTCCTGTTTTAAGAGTTCTTTTAGATCGAAATCCTTTACCAGCTAAATTTCTTATTTTAGGAAGTTCATCACCCGATCTATTACGGCAATCATCCGAAACTCTTGCTGGAAGACTTGAAACGATCAGCATCAGCGGGTTTGGTTTAAAGGAAGTTGGTATTAACAAATTAGCACGTCTATGGGTGAGAGGAGGACTGCCGCTATCGTTTCTGTCAAAAACTGATGCTGATAGTTTTTCCTGGAGAAAAAATTTCATTCATCTTTTTCTTGAACGAGATTTAAGACAGCATGGGATCTCACTGCCTACGGTTATGCTTCATAGATTTTGGACTATGCTTGCTCATAGTCATGGACAAATATG
>JBDRMW010000053.1:0-2012 GCA_043811735.1 bacterium | reverse complement strand
AACAATGCACGCCGGTTGTATCCCAGGCCATGCCAGACCTGCAGGATTTTCTGCAATGGTGCCCGGGCAAGTGATTGGAAATTCGGGAATACGTTGATAAATTCCGGATATTTTTGCACCACTCTGTCCACTTGAGTCTGTTGAAGCATGATCTCTGAAACAACAATATGGTATGGATCTGCCGTCTTACGCCATGGCAGGGCGCGGCCGCATGCATTATAATGCTGATAGACCTTTTTTTGAAAGCGGCTGAATACCGACGGGGATGGCTTTTTCATAATGTATACAATTGGAGTTAAAAACTTATTTTGACATCCTGCCGGTCAGCTTTGGCTGCACGGAAAAGATCATGGGGAGAAAAGTTGCCGAAATTTGCAATAAAATTATACGGGATCTGCTGGATACGCGTATTGTAAATCGTTGCACTGCTGTTATACATCTCTCTGCGGTCAGCGATCTGTTCTTCCAGGTAGCTGATTCTGCTCTGAAGGTTTAAAAAATTCTGGTTGGCTTTTAAATCAGGATAATTTTCCACGGCAACCATCAGCCCGCCAAGTGCGGTGCCTAATGCCTGTTCAGCATGAATTTTGTCGTTAACCGAGCGTGCTCCCATGGCTTTTGCACGAAGCGCCGTGATATTCTCAAGTGTATTTTTTTCATGGGTCATATACCCTTTGCATACATCAACCAGTTTCGGCAGTTCGTCATGGCGCTGTTTTAAAATAACATCGATATTAGACCAGGATCTGCTGACATTGTTTTTAAGAAAAATAAGCCTGTTGTACATCCCCACCAGATAACCGATGACCACAACCACTAAAAATACGAAAATAATAAATCCAATCATTTTCCCTCCCGTTCATTTCTTTTTAAAAGCAGTGCTTTTTCAAGCACAAATTATAACAAATAAATCACTAATTATAAAAATTATATTTTCTGTTTTTAAAAATATTCTGCCAAAAACTCAGGCATCAGCATGACAACTGATCCGCAGAAAAGTGCCAGGCTCAATATAATTGAACCAATACCCCGCCAAAGGAGCCGCGAAATCAAAACCTTTTCACTCAACTTTGAAATGATAAACAAGTCATGTTCAGCATCTCTCTTAATTGCCACATCCGCATGCGGGATATCCTGAAGTTTATGTATTTGTTTTTCTTTCATAGTCTGTTTTATAAACTGCGCGGCTTTATCCCATTCTTCTGCATCAATAACCCCGTCTTTATTCGTATCAAACATGTTCAACCGTTCGGCATCTTTTTTAAGATTCCTGAGCTCCTGCGTAACAAGTATATCAAACTCCTGCATAAAATCTCTGGCCTTGCATGCGGTGCCGATCAGATAAACCTCTTCGTTGTTTAAGAGATACCATTCTTTAACGCGCTCATCCCGCAAAAATCCCGGATAATTGACATATCTTGGCCCCCCCGCCAGATCAATATCCCGCGGATCAACCAGTATTTTCCCTGAGCCGTCATCTATATAAAAAGGCTGTTTACTTCTTCCCTGATTTACCACGCGCCAGCTGCCGCCTCCTTTTGATGAACGGTCGTATCGTTCCTTAATAAAATAGTAATAGACACATGCGGTGTATGAGTATGGAGTTTTAATATCAACGGTTTTAAGAATATTTCCTTTGATTTCAACTAAGCCTAATGCCATGGATTTGATTTTTGACGTAGGAATATCTTCAATCATCCGCTTTTGTTTGAGCCGTTTGGATCCTTTTACAAAAAACAGCATGCTTGCGATAAAGATAACCGCACTGTATATCCCGCTTTTAAGCATGTTTTCTGAGCCGAACTTGCCGAGAGTTGAGGTTAAAAAAGCACATAAATAAACCGTTGAAAAAAACAGCAAAAAGAAAAAATTCCATCCATAAAATAAATCTTTTGAAGAAATTCCTTTAAAATGGCGGTTTACATATAATAAACTATTCATATATGTATTAAAATTATAGACTGTATTGCATATAATTTCAACATATTTTTTACTTTATATTTTATTTATTA
>JBDRMW010000052.1:0-8320 GCA_043811735.1 bacterium | reverse complement strand
GCAACATAAGCGTAATCTCCGACAACATGAACGCCGACAGCCCTCCCGACAAGGGTATACGTTTGAAAACCAACGGTGTCAGGGAAAAAATCCGTTGTAATGTTGGATATATCAACAACTGCTAGATCGCCGTCGTAGTTTGCAATATATGCAATTGTCCCGACAACATCAATTGCTGTGACACGATGACTTGATATGTCGTCGGAGATATCATATGTTTTCATATCGGGATTTGCCGGGTCTGAAGTTAAATCGATAACAGTTAACCCAGAAATATAGTCAGCGACAAAAGCCAGATCTCCAATAACATCGACATCATATGCGGATCCAGGAGTATCATACCGGTGGCTGACCGATGATGCAATGTCAAAAACGGTAAGCCCGGTATAATCTGCAATATACGCTGTATTATCAATAATCTTTATTTTTCTCGGACAACCTTGATCCACAGGATAATTAATCATTGTTGGATTTGCAGGATCTGAGGTAAGATCAATTTTAACAAGTTTTGCATTTGAATCGTTAATATTGGAATTAACCACATATGCAAAATTACCGCTGAGAGCAACGCCTGAGGTTTCTTCTGGCGTGTCATATAATGCTGTCTGGATAGGATTATTCGGATCTGAAATATCATACACAGTAAGAAAATCATAACAAGCAACATAGGCATAATTACCTTGAACCACAATATCTCTCGGCAAGCCGCTCGCACAATGGCTTATATAGGAAATGTTTTGTGAATCTGCCTGGAGCGGTACTGGAAAAACCATTAATGAAGTAATAATCGCTGAAGTTAATCCCAAAGATATTATTCGGGTGATGAATGATGTTTTTTTCATAAAATTCTCCTTTAATATATTTTTATTGATCGTTTGTATTGTTTTTGTTTGGTTCAAGTATAGCATATTATTCCTCTTCCATTTTAAGTATAGCAGGGTCATGTTAAGGATGTATTAAGATTATGTAAAATTTTTGTAAAACTTTCAATACTTGATTTTACCCTATCTGAGCACGGCTACTTTCTTTGTAAGGTCAATTCCCGGGCATTTGATGTATATGATGTAGACTCCCGATGATACGAGACTGTTGTCGGTATTGCTGCATGCCCACTGAATGATCTCTTCAGTATTTCCGGATGTATATGCTGATGTTTCCCAGACAAGCTGGCCGTTGATTGTATAGATCCTTATATCAATATTTCCCGGCCCTGATGCCATAAGATGAATTTGAGCTGTTTCTCCCTGTGAGGGATTTACATAGCCTTTGGCGCCGCCCTGTATTTTTACGTCACCGATGTTTTGAGCCAGGCTGTTATTTTCAAATTCATCAAACGGCTCTGTTTCTGCTGAATTATCAACAGTAAAACTATTATCGCTTTCATCATATACAGATGCATCATCAGCTTTCTCAATTCGAATACGGCATTGTTCGATATTTAAATTATTTGTATTCCAGATATAACTCCCGTCATTGGATGTGCTGTAAGCAATTGTACGTTTATACCCGCTGTATACATAATAAATATTAACTTTATTATTATCCCAATCACCGTCAGTTGTCCAGCTTATCTCATATTCTCCGCTTATAACCTCATTCCCGTTTGGTGAAACAACAGTGATTGACGGCTGTGATAATACTGTTAATATAACTTCGATTGACTGCGGATTGTTATCTGCGTTAGCATCCGATATGGTTATTTCTGATGTATAGGTTCCCTCAGCAAGAGTATTAACCTCTACAGAAATAATGACTTGCGTGGAAGCATCTGATGCAAGAGATCCTTCAGTTTGAGAAAGAGCAAGCCAGCTTTCATTGAATGATGATGTCCAGTTAAGGACTGAACCGGCAAGCCCGGTATTGGTTATTACGACTGTTTGATCTGCCGGATTATTGCCGCCTGCAAATGCATTAAATTGTAATGGTGATTGACTGATCCCTATTATGGGTTTTACTTCTGAATCAATAGTTAAATCAACACTTACTGTTAACGGGCTGTTTTCAGCATTATCATCGGATATGGTTATTATTCCATGATATATGCCTGGTACTAATCCTGCAATATCTACTGCAAGATTAACTGATTCTGTTTCACCTATTGGATCACCGCCGGAAAGCGATCCTGATACTGGTGAAAGAGACAGCCACTCAGCATTATCAACAGCTGTCCAGATAAGAATCGTGTTCTCCGGGCCTGTGTTACCTATTACCAATGACTGATCCGGAGGATTGCTGCTTCCTTCAACCGCGGTGAAATTGAAATGATTTGAATTGACTGCTATTTTAGGTTCCAGTGATTCAACGGTTAATGACACTGATATGGTCAGAGGATTGTTTGTCGCATCTGGATCTGATATGGTTATAACAGCCGTATGTATTCCAACCGCTAATCCGGTAATACCAGCAGATACGGATATTTGATCCTGAGCTCCTGTTGCAAGAGAACCTGATGCAGGAGAAAGACTCAGCCACAGAGCATCATCACCGGCGGTCCATTCAAGCATGCTTCCTGAAGCACCTAAATTAATGATCGTTACTATCTGATCGGATGGATTGCTCCCGCCTTCAAGAGCGGTAAAACTTAATTCAGCAGGATTGACGAATATCTGCGGCAAAGGATTTCCTTCTTCGGAAATGGTTAATGTCACTGATATTGTTTGAGGATTATTTACTGCATTAGGATCCGATACTGCTATAACAGCCGTATGTATGCCGACAGATAATCCGGTGATATCTACAGATGCAGAGACTTGACCTTGAGCTCCTGTTTCAAGAGAACCTGATGCAGGAGAAAGACTCAGCCACAGAGCATCATCACCGGCGGTCCAGTTGAGGGTGGTTCCTGAGTCACCTGTATTAGTAATAGTAAATAATTGTGCAGAAGGATTAGCTTGATTAAAAACAGCACTAAAATCCATTTCTGTTGGATTTACTGTAATAGAAGGCCTTGGAACAGATGAAATTATAAATGTTACAGAAAACTGCTGAGGACTATTTGATGCGTTTGGATCTGTAACTGTTATCACCGCATTGTATGTTCCCTGAGATAATCCGGCTGAGTTGACTGATAAAGTTACAGGAGTAAATGAACCTGATCCAAGAGGCCCTCCTGAAGCAGGGGTCAATGAAAGCCAGGAAGCATTATCACTGGCTGACCAATTAAGACTGCTGTATGACGGCCCGGAATTTAATATTTGAAATATTTGGTTTTGCGGATTACTCTGTCCGTATACCATACTGAATACCAAGCCGCTGGACGGATTAAATCCTATGCTCGGCGGTGGAGATACTGTGGTCAGCACGACTGATACAGTCTGAGGGCTGTTTGACGCTTCTGTGCTGTTTATTGATATTGCAGCATTAATAGTTTGGGGGGGCATTTGAGATATATTTGCGGAAACAGTAACCTGAACAGTTTGACCGGATTGAATTGTTCCTGAAGCAGGGGAAAAACTCATACGCGTCGGATGACTACTATTTGCTGTCCAGTTAATAGGAATCCCGGAATTTCCCGAATTAGTAATGCTGAATGTCTGATTAGGAGGATTTCCCTGGTAATATACCGCATTAAAAGATAATGATGCCGGATTAACCGTCATGTACGGAAGGCTCGGTACCCACTGCGCATATTTAAGATCATGTGAAGTGTTATCAAAATATGCGATCCGTGCCTGGTCATTATTATCATTTGCAATAGATGTATGCTGGCCGACATCCCCTGTTTGATCAACCCTGGTTATCCCTGACCAGGCTGAACCGGAATACTTCCTATATATTAAATCATCATTTGTTGCATCATAATATGAAACATGAGGATTATTTGATGAATCAAGAGCTATTGAAATATACTGTCCGTGATTGTCTGAATGAGCAAGACTTGTTATTGACCAGTTTGATCCAGCCCCTTTTGCGTATTTAGGATTATTATTCGTTTCATCAAAATAAGCAATATGCACTTTATTATCGCTTCCGACTGCCAGAGAAGAATATTTGCCGACATCGCCGGTAGAATCAACCGTAAAAATTTCCCATCCGCCGGAATATCGTGCATACTTAAGATCGCCATTTGTACTGTTATAATAAGAAATATGCACTTTATTGTCGCTTCCTACTGCCAGGGAAGTGTATGCCCCGACATTGCCGGTAGAATCAATGGTTGTTATAGACCAATTACTGCCGGTTTTTTTTGCATATTTTAAATTGCCGTTTGTTTCATCCTTATAGGAGATATGCACTGCGCCGTCAGAACCAACTGCAATAGAAGTATATAATCCGGTGTTTCCTGTTGAGTCAACAGTCTGTGTGCTCCAGGAAGAACCATTATAATAAGCATATTTAAGATCTTGCGCGCCTTCATAGTAGTATGATATATGGATATGATTATTCGCTTCTACTGCGATTGAAGTGTATTCGCCTACTACATATGATGCGTTATCTACGGAATCTATCGTATCAATTATCCACGAAGACCCATTCCATTTAGCATGTTTTAACCAGGAGTCACTGTAAAAATTATATTGATGATATGAAATATGAGGCCTGTTGTTTGAATCAAATGCAAGCGAAGAAAATTTACCGGCTACTGCCAAATCCGAAGGTACAGTTTGAGTAACCCAATCAGCATAGAGAGAAGAAACATGAAAAAACAATCCAACAACCAGCAATAACAACACATTCGGCTTTATCATATTTTTTAAATTAATCATCACTACCTCCATGAGAATTTAAGATTTTTTTACTTTGTTCCTGCATCCTTTAAAACAAGTATAACGGCTGCATGTTAAGGATGTATTAAGATTTTGTAAAATAATTGTAAAATCTTTTAAAAATAAATATAGTAAATATAGGGACGTTGCTGACAGTATTGACAGTTTGAGAATTTTATTTCTTGGCCTTATTATATTCCTGCATGTATTGCTGCATTAATTCCTGGATCTTTTGCTGGGCTTCTTCGGGGTTTTGCTTCATTTCCTGAATATCTTCAGGGGTTAGAATTCCTTTATTCATCATCGTACCGGTAAATTTTTCAGTAAATCGCAGTGCAATTATCGCCAGAACAAATAACACAATAAAACCTGCAGTAAAAATACCGACTACAATCTTTGCCCGCAGCGGTTTAGCGGACAAGCCATAGATAAGCGCATTAAAAAAAATCCAAAGCGCAAACAAATTAAGCACAATGCTGATAAATATACCAATATATGGATTTACTCCATATAACACACTGATCAATGCACTTATCGGCATAAGAACAAACATGGAAGCCTGCACGCGCAGATTCGTTTCATATGATTTATCACCGCCGCAAATTAAAGAAATAATAAGCAGTAAGAGAGCAATTACAAATAGAAATACAAGTGCAAGTACCGGATGCTTAATAATAGCTGATTTGCCTAATCCTGATGCTGAGTCTACCCCTAATATACTCCAGATAAAAATTATACATCCGCTCAAGAAACTATAGATTAATGTTTTAATGACAGGTTCTGCATAGCCACCTGTTTTAGGCATCGCTGAGAAATAAGTTTTGGGGGACAAGAGCGTTTGTTTGGATTCAATAAGTAAATTCTTAAAATCAAATTTCATAATACCTGCCTCCAATAGATTTGCAAGTTAATTATAGCGTATAAAATTATTAAAATGATGTAAAGGCATTGTTGGGTCATATCAAGTGAAATTTAATTCTTTTTTTATCTTCTTTGAAATTGTATAATACAATTATAAAAAAAGGATCAATTAATGAAAATTGTACAAGATTCTATAACTCTTACTGAAATCAGAGAAATGGCTGCACATAGTTTCGGGGACATGGTAAAAGCAGATGTCGATGTGGCAAAAGGGATCATTGCCTTAGATGCAGAGCTCCATTCAGATTTAGAAGCCATTCTAATCGAGAACGGATCAAAACAGGGGGATATTTGGGGTATAAACCTGTATCCTGAACTGAAGGGGAATGAATTTATTGAATTTGATTCAATGATAAACATGCGCCCTTCACAGGGGAATAAAAGCCGCGGAATTGATAATAACAACATTCGTAATATAATTATTGAGATTATTGGAAAAATAGTCAAAAAATGAGTTTTCAACACCAACAATTAGCCCAAGGTAAATGGTTTAAGCTCTCTTTCCTTGATCAAATGGCAAACATCGGAAGTGAGGTTGAACGCTCATTAAAATGGCGCTCAAAAGGAAATGATGCCTATTACCAGCACTCATTTGAGCGGCTTCTCGAATTGCTTGATCTAACACTCGATGATTTAAGGAATAAACATCGTTTAAGAGAACTGGCCCGGGTACGGGAAGCTATTATTGACTTTTTTGCAGGTGACAACGAGTTCAAATCAACCGAAGAATCCTGGAGAAAATACTTCTATTATTTCACGTTTGCAGCCCGCCGAGTGTCTTAATTCTGCTATGGGAAAACCCTAATAATAGCTGAAGTTTTCCCATTATTTATTACAGATGTGCATATGTACATGAAAATTGGGGAAACTCAAATAAATAATAGATATTGACTTATTAGTCAATATCTATTATTATTATATGACAACAATGTCATTTAAAGTCAGAGAATATTTTCATTTATTGGTTCTAAAAGAATTAAATAAAAAACTTGCATCACGATCCTTTGCCTTAAAAGGGGGAGTATATCTTAGGTTTATTCTTTCATCTCCTCGATTATCTGAGGATATTGATTTCGATACTAATTTTACCCTTATCAAAGAAACTGTCATCTCGTTTTTAAATACATTATCATGAACTCATCAACTCTTTTGCATTTTATTCAAAAAAATAATTTTCGATTCCTGACTTTTAATGATATTTTACCTTTATATAAGGGGAAAAGCTCTGCAGCAAGCCGCGCATTACTGCACCTTACAAGATATGGCCTCCTGACAAAGATTAAACGGGGAGTCTGGGTCAACAATTCAGCTGCTGATTTTAGGCTTGAAGAAATATTACCCGCTGTGGTCTCACCATGGCCTGCATATCTTTCTTTGCACTCAGCTCTTTCTGAATACGGACTTATCGCAGAGATACCTCAAGTCATTTATGCTGTTTCGTTATATAAGGCATCCAGAATTATATCCAAAATGGGGAATATGATCCTTTGCCAGATGCCTGAAAAATACTTCTGGGGATACCGCACTAAAAGAATAAACAAATCACTCATCCCTATAGCTGATCCCGAAAAAGCCATTCTTGATACATTATACCTGTCATGGACTAAGCGAAGCCCAATACAGATGCCTGTATTCAGGGAAAAACCTCACATTGATATTAAAAAGTTAAAGCAATATGCAAAAAAATGGAATCATAAAGCAGTGATAAATTATGCAAACAATTTTAACAAAATGACCTAATTGCTTCTACTTCTTAAACCTCTTAAATCAATCTAAGACCTGCCTGGTTATTACGCGAAATACCTTGATAATTATATCCCGTCAAAAACTATTATTTTGTTCATTTATATTAGTTCCGATAATGTATATTATGTTACGTTATTTATGAAATGTTAAATATTCTCAACTTAAAGTATTTTATTAAAGATTTATATTTAATTCCTTAATATTAGTTATTTATCTATCATCATTAATATATTACTTGAAGTATTCTAAATTAGCACTCTCAAATTCACATTTTTTTTCAATTATTTTATTTTTAAAATATATTTTTTGTAAAAGATAATCTTTAAAAATTGCTGGTGGTGGATAATTTTGCTCTGTTAAGTATAATCCAATTTACCCTATAAAGCTCCGCTAATTTAACCACCCTTAGGCAGACCTTTATAATGTAAGGCTTAAAAAGCAAGGGTAAAGCCTTGACTACACCAAGAATTAATTTTTTGGCAGAAATTCCCCAAATTTTAAAAAATTCTTTAAAAAGGATGATACCCTGAAAGGGTTAAGATACCTAAAATCAATTTTAGGGGCTTAAAATCGCAATTCTGTGCGTTTACCGTCGATATATACTGTCTAATTGCAATCTTATTTTGCCCAATCAAGAAAATCTTTCCGCATATTTTTGTATCTTGAAATATAGACAAGTTTGCAGATACCAAATAATACAAAATCTTTTATTGTTGATGAAATTCTGTATGGCTTGAACAAATAAAACTGTATTCACCTGATGAAAAGAACAGTTTTAGTGTATCTGGGAGATTTTACGTTCCAAGTGTGCGTAATCCGGTCAAAGGAGCCACCAAATCCGGTAATGGAGCCACCCCCTGTGGATAACTATTGGTTTTAATCGGAGCGAAGCGACGAAAAGCCTTTTTTTGACGTTAATCCGTTGACTTTAATTCTTTAAAAAAGGA
>JBDRMW010000051.1:0-6807 GCA_043811735.1 bacterium | reverse complement strand
CTAGTGTAGTGTCCCTAACAGATCTTTACATTTGAAGATTCAGATTTGAGCCAATTTCAACGAACGACGAGTGCAGCGTACCCTCTGTGGTACGTAAACGAGAAGTGAGGAAGAAATTGGCCAAAGATGAATCTTCCCTTCGGGCAGAGACTATGTTACTCGTCTTCTGCGTTGCTCGTCGCTCGCGTACCGCAGAGGGTACGCGTCGCTCCTCGCGCCTTGAATACGAGTAAAATAGCCTCTGCAAATGTAAAGATCTGTTAGGGACACTACACTAGAGGAGCCCCTGTAAAAGATTCATTCATTTTAGCACTCTAGCTCCTAGAGTGCTAATATTATCATATTTATCTGACAAAATCAAGTTGTTGATGAGAAAATTCACTAATTATTTTATTTGAAGCCGGGAGGAAAACTGGCTTAAAATTTAGAAGGTGACCGAAAATCATAATGCCGTAATACATAATGTTCAATCATTTGTTCATATTTAGGGCCGATGTCGGTGAACAAAAGCCCTATTCCCCGGATAATATCATCTGCACTATTCCAAATAACTTTCGAATTAACTCTAAAATGATATGCTATGTTTGCCAGATTAAATTGAATATAAACTTCACGGGCAGGCGGGACAAGCTCTTCAGTCTCGACAAATATTCCTCGTTTACAGATATTTTTTGATCGAGCGATGAATACATCGAGCCATTTGACTTGATCCTGCCTGGCACAGAGCACATCCATAGTAACCTGTGCCCGTATAAAATGTCTTCTCTCACTGAACCGGAACTTTGCCATATCAATTCCTAAGATGATATTGCGAATGTCCCCCCCTGGATGGACATTTTCTTTAATAATAATATAACATATTCATGTAAAGTTTGTGTGAAATTTTTGTAAAATTATTGTAAAACTTTTGTAAAATCTTATTTATACCTATATTTCAATGTGTTTTATACTCTTTCCTTCTCGGCCAGACCTTATTGATAGGGGATGAAAGTAAAGAGATCTATCGCTTTAAAGCAGATAAAATAATAAACCAGAAATACCGGGATCATCAAAAGAGTTGAGGGAAGATATTTTCGTTTAGTCAGCGCTCTGACCATATACCACATCACGAGAACTTGGACCGCAAAAGGCGGGAATCCTAAAAATCCTAAGACCGGCATCTCAAATATTTTTAAATTTCCTGCCCAGGGAACCGTATATATCCATTTTGCTTTTGCCCAAAAATTCCAGAACTCCCATAATCCTCCGCAGATAAACCCGGCATATAGGAGAATGATAAAATTTCTTAAAGATCCCCGTTCCCATTGTTTAAGCAAAGAATTTTCATTCCAACGGTGTAAAAACGGTTCACAAATGAAAATAAAAGAGCCCCAAATAAACGGAAAAAAATATTTGGGGATTAAAAGCGGCAAAAATAAGAAACATAAACCGATGATCACAGATATTGAATACCATGTTTTTGTTACTGCAACTCTCTGAACACCATGATTCTTCAAAAACTTAAAACTGTACAATAAATCGCTTGTTTCAACGATAGCCGGCAGAACCGTTGCATAGGCGAAAAAAAAGCCGATCCACCTAACCCACTCTATGTCCGGCAAGTTGATATAATGCCAGTTCTTAAGATTTAAGTTTACCATTTCAAAGAACAGCCAGAACACAACCGACCAGGGAATCATTGCGCAGAATTCTTTGAACCGTCCAAAGACAAGCGATTTACCTTCACGATAAAACACAACCGCATCTATAACAAATATATACGACCACCAGGCAAAATCATAAAACCAGGTATAGACCGGTTCAATTTTTTTAAAAAGCAGGATCTCACTTAAGACAAAAACGATGATTCCTGCAAACCCAAGAAGTTTTGAAACGTTTTTTTTCATATTTTTAAAGCAGATATTTATGCAAGCATGCCGGAACAATCCTTGCCTAATATGCCGCAGAGTTTAAAAAAAAGTTTTTTAAGGCCAATGCCTATATCATCTACAATCGCATATATACAAGGAATAATAATTAAAGTCTGGCCGGTTGCAAACAGTATCCCCCATACAATTGCTAAAGCCATTGGTTTAAGGAATGGATCACTGCCCCGCCATCCATACGCAAGCGGGATCAGTCCTCCCATAGTTGTAATCGTGGTTAATATAATGGGCCGCAGCCGGGACTGACCTGAGGTAATTATTGAATCTCTGCGCGATTGTTTCTCCTCATTGCGGCGGCGGTTAATAAAATTAACCAGCACAATTGAATCATTTACCGCAACACCGCTCAAAGCTACCATCCCCAGCATGCCAAGAAAGGTAATCGGCATCCCATGAAAGAAAAATGCCCAGATAACACCCATAATACCAAAGGGAATAGTAAGCATAATGACAAACGGCTGGATGATTGATTTAAAGGTCGTGGCAATAATAAGGAAAATAAGAAACACGGCAAAACCGAATGCTTCGAGCAGGGATTCCATCGATTCGCCTGTTTCTTCATATTCTCCTCCGAAATTTACCAGATAGGATGGATACTGCGTTAATATATCTTTTGATTTTTTAGCAATCATTTGATTGGCTTTTACCGCGGTGATTTGCTTAGTATCCACCTGTGCGGTTACGGAAACTACCCGGTGATTATCAATATGCTGGATACTTGCTATTCCTTGATCTTTGGCAAGATGAGCAACTTTACGCAAAGGGACGAGTCTTCCCTGTTTGTTCGGAATCAATAACATATTAATAGTTTCGATATCTGACCGATAATCTGCGGAAAGTTTTACGACCACATCAATTTCTTCTTCGGTTTTTCGAATGCTTGTTGCGGCTTCGCCTTCAAATGCCTGGCGGACCACACGTGCGACTTCAAAAACATTTAAATCAGCCTGTGCTGCTTGTTTACGGTCAACTTCTACCCGAATCTCTTCTTTGCCTAATTTATAACTGCTCTCAATATCAGAGACACCGGGAATTTTTTCCATTAACGGTATAATCTTTTGCGCGATCTCATCTAATACTTCTAATTCATCCCCGATAATTTCAACGGCAACCGGTTTGCCGACCGGGGGACCTGCGTGTATCTCATTAAGTTTAATCGTTAAATTTTCAATCCTGGGCAGCCGCAGCCGCAAATCATTGACAATCTCATTTGCAGTTCGTTTTCGATCTTTTAACGGAGTCAAATATACAATAAATGTCGCTAAATGTGATCCGGTTCGTGAATTCGGATCCCCGTCTTCCTGAGCATGTACACCTATTTGAGAAACAAAAGTGTCTAATTCATTTTCAGGGATGGTAAGCAGCAGCTCCTCTATCGGCTTAATACGTTCATCCATGGTCTCTAACGGCGTGCCAACCGGCGCTTCAGCAAAAATTAAGAACATCTCGATTCCTTCATTGGTGAATAATCTAAACGGCATAACTTTTACGGCAAAAACAATTGAAAAAGCCAAAAGAAATATCATGGTGCCGGTAAATAAATATCTTCGGTTAAGAGCTGCGGTAAGAACCTTGGTATACACGCTGACCAGCTTTTTATACCACAATGCTTCACTGCCGATCACCTGATTATTCCGTTTAAAAGTACCTGCTTTTTTAGATTTCGAAGGTACAAATAATGACCTGATAAAATTAACGATAATCGCAAAATCAACCATATGCGACGGCAGTACATAAAATGATTCGATCAACGATGCTAAAAGCGCGATAATAAGGGGCGGCGGAATATTGCTTACAAATTTGCCCATAATACCGGACATAAAAAGAAGCGGCAAAAAAGCTGCCACGGTAGTTAAAACCGAGGCAATCACGGGCATAACAACTTGATTGGTCCCCACAATGGCTGCTTCTTCGGGATTAAGCCCTTTTTCTTTATGCCGATAAATATTTTCCGCAACAATAATCGCATCATCAACCAGCATGCCGAGCACGACAATCAATCCGAACATAGAAAGCAGATTAATGCTTATATCAAAATACCGCATCACCATAACCGCTGAAAGCATCGAAAGCGGCACGCCGAATGAAACAACTACGGTAGTTACAAAATTAAGGAATAACGATAAAATAACAACGACCAGCACCAGCCCGATAAAACCATTATTAATAAGCACATTAAGGCGCCGTTTAATGTAATACGATATATCATTAATAAAACTGATCGTGATACCTTCGGGTATCTCCTGTTTAAATTTGTTAACTTCCGCAAAGACCTGATTGACCACGGTGATCGTATCCCCGGATTCCTGCTTTAAAACAATTAAATTTATCGATTCATGCCCCAGCGTTTTTTGAATTTTATCTTCTTCTTGAAATGCATGTTTAATCGCGGCAATATCTTTGATATAAACAATATTCCCGAAATCATTCGCCCGCACGATTACATTATTAATCTCATCTAATGTCGTAAATTCCCCGACCGTTCTGATCATAAACTCATTGCCTTCGCGCTGTAAAGTCCCCCCGGGGATGCTGACATTGCGATTTTTCAATGCCGTTATAACCTCGGCCAATGAAAGCTGATATGAATCCAATTTTTTCGGATCAACTTCAACCCAGATCTCCGGATCTTTCCACCCTTTTCGGGTGATTGAACTCACCCCCGGGATCCGCTCAAGCCGTTTGCGCAAAATATCAACCCAGGTGCGCAGTGTCCACGGATCAACCGCGCCGCTTAATGAAACTTCGATCGCCGGATGTTCGCTGGTGATCTCCAACACTAACGGATCATCTACTTCATCGGGCAGATCCTCAATACGGTCTACCGCACGTTGAATATTATTCACCGTTTTATCAACATTGCCGTAATCGGGATCTATTTTAACAACGATCTGCGAAATACTTTCAATTGAATTAGAGGTTATTTCATCAACACCGTCAACTTCTTTTACTTCCTGCTCAATGGGATTGGTAATAAGTTTTTCAACTTCCTTGGGAGATGCACCCGGATAAACCGTATTAATAACTACTATATCAAATGACGTGGTTGGGAATGCTTCCCGGCGCTGGGTAAGCGCGCAGTAAACCCCGCCGACGATAATAAAAAATGCCAGCAGATTGACGAACAACCGGTTATCAATGGAGAATTTTCCCACATTCATGGCTGTATGCCTGCACTTTTAAGTAATGAACCTTTAATAAAATCCAGCTCGACCCGTGACATGGTATACTCAATCAAACTCTGCAGGGAAGAAAGACGTGCAGCCTGCAGATCATCCTGAAAATCAATAACAATTTTTACGCTTGATCTGCCCTGTTTAAACTTCTTTTCCTCGAGATTAAGTTTTTGTTCCTGCAATTTTTCTGCTTTTTGTACAGCACGTACGCGCTTAATAGAAGTTAAGACTTTTCTATGCGCCTGGGATGATTCAACCAGAATATTTTTTTCAATGTTTTTCAGGGTTAATTGTGCAATTTCATACTCAGTCTGCGCTAAGTTATACAATCCCTTAAACCCGCGGTTACCCAGCGGCAGTTGAAACAATAATCCGCTGAACCATACGGGATGATTGCCTGATTTGGTTGAATCATACGAAGATGAAGTGGAATCACCAATACCGGTATACGAAAGACCGCCGTTTACATCAAGGGTCGGGAGTTTCCCGTTTGCCCGGGCAGTATACATATATTTTTTGTTTTCAAGGTCGAGCCGTGCCTGATTTATATCCCATCGCATCTGAAACGCATCATTTTGAATAACTTCGATGGGAGGGAGTGTAACATCATCTGACGGAACTTCAAAAGATTCTGAGGGAACAATGGTACCGGCATTGAATATGCCGTCTTCATAAATCGCATTTCGCAGAATATCCTGTGCATTTATAAGTCCATCCTGAGCCTGTAAAACATCAACTTCACGCAAAGCAACTATTGCTTTAAGCTGCAAAATGTCTGTTTCTTCAACCAGCCCGAGATTATACTGTTTTAAATTATGTTCAAGCAGTCTGCTTGCTCGTTTAAAAGATTCTTCAATAACTTCGAGTCTTTTGCGTGCAAGTACCAGATCCCAATATTTTTGGTTAAAATCAACGATAAAAGCAGCCATTTGTTCGTATAACGCAAGGTCGGATATACGCACCCCCTGCCTGGCAAGATAGATTGCTTCATTATCCTGCTTACCCCAGATATTGCGCAGTAATGACTGGGAAAATGACAATGATACTTTGGAGAAGTACGAAGGATTAAGGGTAGAAAATAAAGAATTACTGTCAGATTTTGATCCGGCAAAACTTAGATCAAATGCTCCCCCGGTAAAAATACGCTGGTTTAAGCTAAGACTCAAATCAGTCGTTTTATTTTTACTGCCGAAAATACTTGAGACCTGCGCTTCCTCAGAATCAGCATACGATGCCTGCAATGAAACCGCGGGATCATATATTCCTTTGGCAGACCGCAGCATACTGCGTGACAGGGGAAATGATTTGTTGATGATCTGCATCTTAAAATTATTTTTAAGGGCGAGTTTAATAGATTGATTTACGGTAAGATGAACTTCTTCAGAAAAGATTGAAGAAGGAATCCCAAGGCAAACAATAATTAAAACAAATAAATAAATAGTTTTCTTTTGCATACGCATATTATAAACTTAAATTTATATTAAACATTATTATATTATAATTTAAATAAAAAAATCCATCTTTTTTACACCCGCACCAAATGGGTGTTCAGATTTTACTATTAATTATAATACCCAAGAACCGACATTGGCATGAGAACGGAGACGAAAAAGGCCAAAATTTTTCCGATGAAAATGGTGAAAGCGTACTTGAAAGTACGGTTGAACCATTTTCGAAGGAAAAATGCGGGCATTTTTCGTCGAATT
>JBDRMW010000050.1:0-7290 GCA_043811735.1 bacterium | reverse complement strand
ATAGGAACTATTATAGCGATAAGTTTAATTATTTGCAGGAAGTTTGTAGAACAGTCTTTAAAAAACTAGAGAAAGTCCCAGCTAAACCAGACTACCGCGAAGCGGTTTAGTTCAATATATAGTAATGAAAAAGCTAATCTTAATAGTCAATATCTTATCAGTATTTATGCATATTAATGTAGTTTGTGTTAATGCCGGCAGGTATCTGGCGCCGCCGGGGGTTATTACGGGAAGGGAAGTCTCTGGAGCGCTTGGTAAAGCCGCATTATCAAAAGAAGTGCGGGAGAAACTTGAACGGCTTATCATCGCGGTGAGGAGTTTAAGTCATAATGAAGGTTTGTTGGATATAAACAAAGAAATGAATCAGATCAATTGTTTAATTGGAGAACTATATTTAAAGGATGTGTTTGCAGATAAACGGGATGATTTTGAATTAATTCAGGAAATTATTGTAGATAAGATAGCTCCTCCTTTACATGAAGACCAGAGACGGTTTACCAATGCTTCTCCAGATCAGTTTAATGAAGATGATTTTGATTTGTATGTCGGCAGATTTAAAGCAATATTGCAGAAAATAGTTAGTCTGCAAGAAGTATTCGAACGATTGAATACGGCGATTGGCGCTGATTTCGCTAGGATGACAGACCGAAATGAACGGAAAAATTATGAAAATATTTGGAAAAAGGCACAAGGTGCTTTATTTATAACGATAAAAAAAATGCAAAGCCGTATTGAATTTGCTGAAGGCATTGTTTCTCAGGCTGAAGCTTCACTGGTTTCAATCGTTGAATCCGCATGTGCTGATAATCCCACTGTCTTACTTACGGCTGATATTGATCCGGGAATCTATGTTAAGGGAAATGAGATTTCCCTTATAAGTGCGGTTCAAAATTTAATTAATAATGCGGTTGCGCTTGAAATAAGTCGGCATGGAGAAGATGCAAAAGTGCATGTATTGGCATCTGTTAAAGATAATGCTATTCAAATTAAAATTATTGATCATGCACAAGGCATCCCTCCTGAATTATTGAAGGTTGATCCTGAGACAGGGAGATTGGTTATTTTTAATCTCAATGTTACTACGAGGGAAGGAGGGACCGGCTTAGGAACAACGGAAGCCTGGTATGTTATTCGTGATTGCGGCGGGAATATAGATATTGCGTCATTAACCGACGAAAAATATGAAGAGATAAACCTGCCGGCAAGTATTGCTAAACCAGTATCACCTGATATGGAAACAGTGGTCCATCTATGTTATGAGAAGATTGATGAATACTTACGTGAATTTATTGATTTAGCAGAGAGGATTGAACAGGGTGGTTCGGATACATTATTAGATGATGTTAAAAGGCTAAAAGAAAAATTTGAACGATTTCGTTTACGCGGTATTATGCGAGAAATCTTAATCAGACAAGGTTTATCAGACCGTGATAATATGCTGCAAAGTTATGAAATAGTATTTTGGGAGTTAAAAGACATGATAGAGGCGGATACGATCAGTGCAGAAAAACGTCAGGTTTTGATAAATTACAAGAACGAAATCATTAAAATACACAATCTATTCAAACGGATTAATAACGGCCAGCGTGTTGAAACCGGTACTACCATTACCCTGACAATACCTATCGCCTCAATTCTTGCTTCTGCGGTAATGCCGGCAGACGGCATTGCGTTGCCTGCGGCTGAACCTGCACTGCTGACTTTAAATACTTTCTCTCAATTAGCAGAATGCTCGTTATAATATATTTGATTAAAAATAAATGAATTGTTATAATGAATGCAGCAATGGATGAGCGCATACAGTGGGATGACGATTTTTTAAACAATCTTAAAAAAGGGTTTGAATCGTTATCGAAAAATGAGTTTGCTTGCGTTATCATGGAGGCAGACAGCTCGCTCGTGTGGATCCTTGCCCGTAATAACATATCTGAACCATACCATCTTGTCTGGAAATTAAATTACGCCACGTGGAAGAATTTGCTTCATATAACTTTGCGGTACAATAGCAATAATAGATTTGTTGCCGGCCATGAATGGGTTTGTGCATATTCCCCGGTGGGGAATGTAATGCTTAAATTTAACAATAAAGAATGGATCTGTAAAGGAACTTTTCCGTATTTTGTACAAGCTTTAAAACAGGCTGATAAAAACATCCTCAGATTTCCTACGATCGTATAATCAAGATCATTAGTTTGTTCCCCGAATTAGGTCTCTGCTCTTGGAAGGGTAAAATGGAAGCTTGAGCCTTTGTTTAATTTGCTTTCAACCCAGATGCGGCCGCCCTGCAGTTCAACCAGGTTTTTTACAATCGCCAGGCCTAAGCCGGTTCCTTTGGCAGTGCCGTCAATTTGGTCTCTAACTTCGCGCACCTGCTCAAATTTGTTGAATATTTTGCCGATATCTTTTTGATGAATGCCGATACCGGTATCAGTTACTGAAAAAAGCATATTTTTTCCCTGCGGTGAAATAGTTACATTTACGGTTCCTTTTTCTTCGGTAAATTTAAATGCATTGCTTACCAGATTAATCAATATTTGGATTGATTTATCAGCATCAGCAAATATGTACGGCGGATTTTCAGGGATCTCAATATTAAATTGGATTTTTTTTGTTTCAGCTTGAGGTTTAAAGAGATCTTGCACTTCTTTAATTAATAAAGACGGATCAATTGGTTCCTGCAAAAAATCCATTTTTCCCCGCTCAAGTTTTGAAATATCTAAAAGGGTATCTATAAAACGCCGTAAACGATCAACATTTTTCTGCATGATATCTAAATATTCATGAGTTTTATCATTGAGTTTTCCCGCGGCGCCCTCATGGAATAATCCAATATACATTCCCAGCGATGTTAATGGTGAACGCAGTTCGTGCGTTACGCTTGCTACAAAATCTGCCTTCAACTGGTCTAATTCTTTAAGTTCAGCCGCCATGTCATTAAACTGCTCTGCTAAAGTGCCGATCTCATCATGGGAATTAACGGCAATTTTTTCATCCAAGTTTCCTTTGCCGATACGAATGGCTCCATCAGAAAGGCTTTGGATGGGGCCGGTGATACGTTTCGCGATAATAATTGCGCCGATAATACCGATAATAAGCGCAATAAAACCGATCCCAAAAATACGGTTTCTCGTTGCAATAAGCATGTGATGAATTGATCGTTCTATAACATTTAGGGAAAATCCTATCCGGGCAAATCCGGTAATCGCATTCCCTACTACAACGGGATATACGATATCACTGATTTTTTCATTGTTAGTATTTTTAAGGGTTTTTGTTGGTGAAGGATCTGCAGGAGATCCATACATTGAAGGCAGATCGTCAATATTTTTCCACAATAGATTTATATCAGTATGAGCGAGGATCTTGCCGGTCGTATCGGTTACCAGGGCATAGGAGACTTCCGGGATATTTTGGATCTCTTTAAGATAGTTAAACAGCGGGATTTCCTCTTTGCCGATAAAATACTCTTTAGAGACTTCGGCAAGGCTGGCGCCGATATGTTCTTTGCGTAATCGTGATTCATTAACCAGGAATTTTTTTTCCGATAAAAATAAAAAGCCGGTAATGCCGGCTATAATGCATAAAATCAAGAGGCTGGTTAAGAGGCTTAACTTTGTTTTTAACTTCATGGGTTGATTTCTTTTTTCACCCGGTTCAAGTTTTTCTTTGCTTCCTCGTAATCAGGACGGATTTCTAATGCCTGCTCAAAGAAAGCGATTGCCTGTTTCATATCGCCGTTTGCATAGGCGGTCAGGCCCTGCTGGTTAAATTTCTGGGATTTTTGCTCATTAAGAACTGTGCGCAGGGCTTTAACTTTGAGGAGATACTGCTCTGCTTTGGTGTTTTCAGGGTAGGTTTTAAGCGCTGCTTGAAAAGACGCATATGCTTTTTCAATATCCTCGGTCCGGTAATAATTGATTCCTTCCTGCAAATATTTTTCTGATTCAGCTTTTTGAATAACGGTTAATTTATCCTGGGCGGTATTAAGCATGAGTTTCGCATCAGGATATACCGGATCCTGGGTAACTATTTCACTTAAGAGTTTAACTGATTTTTTCCAATCTTCCTGAGCATATGATTTTTTGGCTTTACTGAAAAGTTGATTCAAATATGATTGTTTTTCCTGCAGGTTTTGCAGGGCGAGTTTTTCCTGCGCTTTGGTTACTTTTTCAGCGGCCTGTGTATTTTGAGGATCGATCAGAAGCACCTTTTCCCAGATTTCTATGGCATCCTGGTATGATTCCTGGACAAAGAAATCATCCCCTTGTTTAATAAGTATTTCAATTCTATTTTTCTTCTCCGAGGCGAGTTTCTCTTCTATAAGTTTCATGTATTGAACAGCTTGTTCATTGGCAGGGTAAATTGCCAGGATATGCTCACATTCGAGTTTGGCATCCATTAACTTGTTATTTTTTATCAGTTTATCAGCATACGTTAAATGCCGTTCAAGATTAATGCTGTTGCTTTGCCTGGTTATTTGATCCAAAAGCATTCTTCCTTCCCGGTGGGCAGGATCTAATTTAAGCACTAAACTCACCTCTTTATGGGCAGTGATAAGATCTTTGCTGACAAAGTAGTTATTAGCGCGTTTTAGATGATTATCAATTCGCTTTTGATATTGATCAGTCTGATGCTGTGCACCGAACCGGGCAGTGATTCCAAAACGGTGAGTAGTTCCCAGATTACCGTACGGAACAAATGCATAATCCAAATGAAGATCAGTATTGCCTAATCCAAAGCCGAATCTAACACCATGGTCTTCATCATCATTTGACGAGTTAAATTCGCTGCGATAGCCGGCACGGATTTTAATAAGGTCATACAGGGAATATTCACTCCCGATTGATGCATAATTATCGTTGTCTTTGGGGAAAGAATAATCCAGCCCTACCAGAAGCGTTTCATGAAGGAATAAACTTGATAGGCCGAGCGTATATAACTGGGGCAGTGACTCTGATTCATGCGCAAATTGTATATCAGCGCCCATATTTTTTAAGGTGAGGGCTGCTTTTACCGGAAGCACTTGATAGAGTTTAGCAGCAGTTAAAAAACCGATATCAAATGCAATGCCGGTTGCAGTGGTATCTGCTAGTTTTTCATGGAGATATTTAGTTGTTATTCCGGCGGATGAGTTACACGAACCGATCGTAAAGGGATACGAAAAACTTAATGCAGCGGCTGTATCAGCAAACTCTAATTTGCCGGTTGATGCACCGCCTGAATCATATCCTTGAATATCATTTTTTGAAAGACGATATAAACTAAATCCAACTGCCCCTAAGTTTTTGGATGATTTGGCAAGACCTAAATAATTATATGAAATATCTTCAAACCATTGTGCCTGCATAAATGAAGCTTCATATCTGTTTAGCTGGGTGAGTCCTGCCGGGTTCCAATAGGTGGCGGTAACATCATCTGCAACCGCTGTATATGCGCCGCCCATGCCAATAGCCCGCGGTCCGGGCCCAATTTTTAAGAAATTAAATGCGGTTGATCCCGGGCCCGAAGCAGTCAGAGAGGCAGTACCGCATATTATGCATGCGATACATACGGGTATTAGTAATAGCAGGCTAAATTTCTTCATCATTTTATAATAAGAAGCTGTCCTGTTTTTTGTTCTTGTTCATTTTCAATATAATAAATGTACATGCCGCTTGAGACTTCTTGTGCATTCCAGGTATCGTTAAATCCATCACCATCGGTTTCAACTATTTTGGCAACTAATTCTCCTGAAATGGTATAAATTTTAATAGTTGCGCGGGTTGATAATCCGGTAAATTTTATAGACGTGTGAGTTGGATCGGAGTTTGGTTTATAAGGAACCGGATAGGCATAAGCTCCTGCTAAACTGGTGCTCTGTGCCCCGATAAGCATAAAATGTGAAAAATGCGGGACTTCAGCGGTTACGTTGTCTTCAGTCTGGTTAACCTGTGAATGGGGAAGCTTTACCCAGAGATTATCAGTCTCATTAAGCCAATACATAGCGAGGCTGCTTTCCTGGATTTGCGGATTAGTCCCTGAAACCATACCATCGCCGTTGTCGGTATAGGGAATGGTGATGGTTACCGGCGCCGCAAAATTGATTTGCTCATCGCTGAGCTCAACATTTTCATCAATGTAAATATGGAATGAACGTAATGTTTCAGGGATTGGCTTATGTGGATTTATGTGTTCGTTAGAAACTTTTTGAGTTGCTTTATATATCGCATCTGTCTGATCAGGATTGGTTTGGATCATAATGAAAAAATTGTCATACGCAATCGAATCATGTTCGATATAAACTTGAGTTTTGCCGTCAGATCCCTTATACACCTGGGCATGATCTCTATTCATTATTGTGGTAAAAACAATATTTTTCTCTTCAGCAATGTTATGCCCGTATGCATCCTGAACCTCTACTGAGATAGATAAATTATACGTGTAGTTATTGGCAAACGGGGCTGCTGGAGACCAGGTTGCTTGATGTGAGGCTGCATTATACGAAACACTACCTTCCAGGGGAGTAGATATCTTATTCCCCAGGTTATCAGCGATAGCGGTTAATGTGATTGTATTTGTATTTAAAGAGTCTTCATCCATGCTTTCAGAAAAGGTAATAGTTGGAGCAAGAGAAATAGGGATACCTGCACTGTTGTTGACGGGATTAGTTGCGGTGATCTCCGGTAAACTTTGGGTAACGGTAATAGTTTTTGAGGTAATATTGTTTGTTTCGCTGCTCTCTGAAATATTATTTGCTTCGTCAATCTGTATATAGAGCGTATGTTCACCGGCGGTTCCCACTTCGTTCCGGTATGCCTAAAGTGGAACTGGGTAGTCGCCTGAAACTGGGCGGCCATGTTGCGGTAGCGTTAGCGAAGCTTATCACCAAGGGCGTTATTATTGAGGATGCCGGCTCTGTCCACCTGCCGGCTCATACCGTCCGTTTGGCACCGGAGCAGCAGGCGAAAATAGACGCCTTTCTGAAATCTCTGGTTCAAAACCCTTATGCTCCGTCCGGTGAACTTATACCGGAGCCTGATTTGCTCAACCATCTAGTAGCAAGTCGCAAGGTGGTAAAGGTAAGCAATAGCATTGTCTTTTCAGCTTCAGCTTACGATGAGATGGTTGCTACGGTTACGGCTCACATCAGGGCAAATGGCAAGGTCAGTCTCTCCGAGGTAAGGGATTTGTTTCAGACCAGTCGTAAATATGCCCAGGCTTTGCTTGAGCACCTGGATGGTGAAAGGATAACTCGCCGTGTCGGTGATGAGCGGGTGCTTTACTAGATTTTTCTACATTAGCCATACTTTG
>JBDRMW010000049.1:0-2473 GCA_043811735.1 bacterium | reverse complement strand
TTTTCATGCATTGCTCTGTAGAATAAACCTTCTCCACTAAATCGTTAATTGCTCTATTAAGCGGTTTATAGTAAATATCATCATCCGTAAGTGATCTCGAAGATCTTACAATAGTTGATTTTATAAGTTTATTAAATAATGAGCTTCTCTTTTTATGCAGGTCATGCGTCATCTCTAATGCCTTCCTGTTTGCATAATATTCATCGTATAAAAAGTACATCAAATCAGTTAATTCTTTATGCTTAAAGTCCGTAAAATTATTTGCTGGGAAATGCGCATGCACCTTGGCATAAATGAATTCATGCAAGTAAAAATACGTGCGCATCTGAAAATCAACACTAGATGAATATATCCAAGGCGAGAAAACAATCGTTGCCCCTTAAGGTGTCTGAATGATTTTCCCTACCACCAATTCTTGCGTATTTTTCTGTAACGCATCAAATCTTTTTTCATTTGTTAATTGCCTTACGGTCGCATCAAAATCTTTTGGGATAATAATATTTGCGATCAAAGAATCTATTTGAAGAACATCAAGGATAATTTTCAGTTCCTTAAGAATTAACTCTTTTTTTGACTCAATCTCAATTATTATTTTCATTACAGAAGGGCATTTTGTGACAGTATATTTCTTAAATCGTTCCCATTATCTCATCAATATCATGTTCTGTTATTATGTTCATTTTTATCAGCCATTTTGTCAACGCATCAACCAGATGCGGATCAAACTGTGTGCCCTTATGTTTAATTATTTCCTTTATAGCTTCTTTTGGAGTAGAGGCTTCTTTATATGGTCTTTTATGAGTTATCACGTGATACGTATCCGCAACTGCAATAATTCGCGCAACCATGGGGATATCTTCTCCTTGTAATCCCTGCGGATACCCCTTTCCATTAAACCATTCCTGATGTGCATGAATATTTTGACCCACATTTTCAAATCCCTTGCAATGCCCGACCAATTCTTGCCCAAGTTTTGGATGCGTATTTATTAATGCCCGTTCAGCATCGGTTAATTTACCTTCTTTTAAAAGAATGGAATCAGGTATTCCCATTTTACCAATGTCATGAAGGAGCAATGAATTCCGCATGTCATCATCAATCGGTAAACCTACCTCTCCTGCAATCCCGCATCCAATTTCCAATACCTCTCGACAATGACCGGCTGTTTCATGATCCCTCGCTGCCAACGATTCCGCAAAACTGATTATTATTTCTTCTCTGCTTCTTTTTAGCTCATCAATCTGACCTTTGACCCGCTGTCTTTCCATCAGTGCAATGTGATTGCTGACCCTGGCCTTTAATTCAACAGGATTCACCGGTTTGCCCAGATAATCAATCGCCCCTTCCTCCAAACCGCGCATCTTCCCTTCAAATTCACCTTTGGCAGTTAAAATAATAACAGGTATATGCTGTGTCCGGGGATTAGTTTTAATAAATTCGGTCAGCTTATATCCGTCCATTTTAGGCATCATAATATCTGAAATTATTAAATCAGGAGGATTAGTTAATATTTTATCCCATCCGTCCTCCCCATTAAATGCAATGCGTACACGGTATTTGTCTTGTAATATACTCTTTAAATTCTGCACAATCCCCGGATCATCTTCGACTATCTGTATTATGGGCCTTTCTTTTTGTTCTTCCGTCTTTTCTTCTTTTAAGAGGTCTTCCATCAGTTTCTGTTTATTCATTTGGCTCGACATATCAGCTAATTGAATGTTTTGTATGCCCTCATACCTTCGCTCTTCCTGCCTCCGGTCATCAGATCTTCTATCTTCTTTCCTTCTGCCCATTGCCTCCAGTTCCTCAAGGTTTAATCTCTCTCCGTAAACTTCATGTTCTGCAAGATGGTCTTTCCCTTTTAAAAAAGTAACCGTAAATTTTGTCCCTTTATTTACTTCGCTGGCTACACTAATTTTCCCGCGATGCATTTCTACAAAGGATTTGGTTAAATTAAGGCCGATTCCAGTCCCGCCGTATCCTCTGGTCTGTGTCCCATCAACCTGATAGAATCTTTCAAATATCTTCGGTAAGTCTTTTTCAGGAATACCTATCCCGTTATCTGCAATGCTTATATTAACTTCTTTTTCATCTTCTTCAATACTAATGGTTATTACCCCTCCCTTTGGAGTAAATTTAAGCGCATTGCTTAACAGATTCGGGAATATCTTATCGATTTTCCATGGATCAAGATACAGGAGCACCGGTGTTTCAGGAAATTTAGTAATTATTTCAAGCTGTTTTGACGACAAACTCGGCGAAATTGCAATAACTATTTTTATCAAGAAATTATTTATGTCAATTTCTCTGCATTGCAAATTCACCATCCCTTTTTCAAGTTTGTTAAAATCCAAAAAATCGTCAACCATTTTATGAAGCTTATCAGCATTATAAATCATCGATTCAAAAATAGGCAGATCGATAGTTACATTTTTTGTTCCCGCAAACATATGTGATTGAATATTTTTAAGCG
>JBDRMW010000048.1:0-2280 GCA_043811735.1 bacterium | reverse complement strand
GAAAGGAATTAGATGAAAATAACCATACATCGCGGGGCTGAGGAGATTGGCGGGAATTGTATTGAGCTGGAATCCGGCGGGTCGCGAATACTGCTTGATTGCGGTACTCCTTTGCCCAAGATAGATGCATTGGGGAATATGGTGCAGGTGGATCCTAAGCTTAATATTAACGGTTTGTATGCAGACTGCGATACTTCCATAAACGGAATTATCATATCTCATACTCATCAGGATCATTACGGGATGTTGTTTGAGAAACCCATCAATAAAAATATCCCGGTATACATGAGTGAAATCATGGAGGAAATGATACGGATATCCGGTAAAATGGGTCCGTTGCATACGGACCTCCGGGTAAAAGTTAAACGGTTTGTGAGGAATAAGTCGTTTACGATTGGCGCATTTGAAATAACGCCGTATCTGGTAGATCATTCTGCGGCTGAAGCTTTTTCGTTCCTTATTCAAGCAGAGGGTAAAAGAATAATTTATACCGGGGATTACAGGGAACACGGGCATAAAAATGTGTTTAATAAATTCTTGGATATTGATATGGGAAGAATCGATCTTTTAATAACCGAAGGAACTATGGCAGGAGAAGAAGAAGGAAAAACTGAAAAAATAATCATGCAGGAGATGGCGCGGCTTATACAAAAGAAAAAAGGGACGGTCTATGTAATGTGCGCGGGACAGAATATTGATTTGCTTGCCAGCCTGGGTGGCATTGCTGACCGCAGTAAACGATACCTGGTTATAGATGCATATGTTGCGCTGGTTTTAGAACGGTTTAAAGCAATTGCACGATCCAAAGGGGTGCATTTAAAAATTCCCGGTCTGGATAAAGAATATGTTAAGATAGTGGATAATTACGCTATAAGAAGTGTGCGGAGATATACATCATATACGGATACCATAAAGGAAATTAAGAAAAAGATTGTTTCATGGGATTGGATTAATAAGAATATTGATCGGTTGATATTCCCGGTCAGGTCGCATTCACAAGAGTGGATAGATGAAAATATTGATACGTTTGATCGGGCGGTTTTTATCTATTCAATGTGGGAAGGCTACCAGGAAGGTGAAGGTTTTAAAGAAACCATTGATTATTTCAAAGGGCATAATATGGAACCGCATCCGATACATGCTTCAGGGCATGCATATATGTCAACGATACGGAAATTAGTTAAAAATAAAAAACCGAAGATGATAATACCCGTCCATACTGAACATCCGGAATTGTTTAAAAAAGAATTTGGCAAAAAAGTGTATGTCATGAAAAATGGGGAAAGCTTGGTTATCGACTGATCAGGAGGTTGCGATGACTCGGGATAAATATAAAGATTATCCGGCATATGACGACGGGTACAGGTATGATCCTCAAGAAAAAGATAGTAAGACTTAGCATATTATAAAGAAAGCGGAAAAAGAAGCTGAGAAAAATCTTTATAAAATAAAATCGCGCGATGAATGGGGAATGGGGTTTTGCCATGAGGTATGGGATGAAAAAAAGCGAATCTTAAAGGAAAAATATAATATAGATTGGAAAACACCTGCTGAGCTTAATCCGAATATTTGCTTTGATTGATACGGTTAAAGCATGCGGAAGGGAATAGCATAAAGGAAATAATGAAATTTAAACACGCAGTTTTATTTTGTATTTTTTTAAGTATTGCTTTTCAAAGGAACAACATTCGAGCATTTGAAATCAATTGGGATGATGATACGGCAAAGGTGGGGTATATTCATCAAAGGGAATATTATGATACGGTGTTAGAACTGATTCATAAAGCAAAAAAATCCATTGTAATGCAGATGTATTTTGTTGACAGTACTAAGCGGGGAGATGATCCTATTGTTTTCAAGCTGGTTGATTCACTGGTTAAAGCTAAAAACAGGGGAGTAAAAGTTAAATGCATATTGGAAAACGAAGTATTGATGAATAACAGGGCGTATACATACCTTAACAAAAACGGTATAGAAACATATTGGGATCATGATACGCAGACCACACACTCAAAGATTATTGTTATTGACAAGAAAACGGTCGTGGTGGGCTCAACCAATTGGAGCGAGCGGGCACTGAGGATGAACAATGAAGCATCGGTAATAATTGAATCAGAAAAGGTTGCCCAGACCGTGCTTGCGGAACTAAGCAAGCAAAAGGTAATGGATTTGGCTGATGCAGATGATAAATCAAGTAAGGATGTTGTATATATACCCGAAGAGTTTTTAATAAACAAGAAATATGCATCGAAGATGATGAGTCAATCATCTGAGAGAGCA
>JBDRMW010000047.1:0-19594 GCA_043811735.1 bacterium | reverse complement strand
TACACTGCAGGAATACTTTTTACATAGCACCTCTTTTACTTCTCCTGCTTTGGCGAAACGGCTTAGTTCAATAACTTTTATTCGAAATTCAAACACCAAAACTTCGAATAAAAGCCTTCTTTATTATAGAATATTTATATGATATATATGTAAAATTTATGTAAAATTATTGTAAAATAATGTACATTTAAATATACGCTAGAAGTCATATCAAATTTGCAATGAATTGTAAAATGAAATACAATCTTAAGTAACATTAATTAGACTACTTTATTACGGGGGATTACATGAATGAGCAGAACAAAGATGATGTGAAACTGGTTGAAAAACTGGTTGAAGGGAGAAAGTCAATTCTTAATCAACTGAAAAAAATTATTGTGGGCCAGCATGAGGTGGTTGATGAACTTCTTATCAGCCTGTTCGCTAAAGGACATTGTCTTATTGTGGGTGTGCCGGGGCTGGCTAAAACACTGCTGATTTCAAGTGTGGCTGAGATTTTGGATCTTGAGTTTAAACGGATTCAGTTTACACCTGATTTAATGCCGGCTGATATTACGGGAACCGAGATCTTGGAAGAAGACCGAAAAACACATGAACGGATCTTCAGGTTTATTAAAGGGCCGGTTTTTGCAAATATTATTTTGGCAGATGAGATAAACCGCACACCGCCCAAAACACAGGCCGCATTACTGCAGGCTATGCAGGAATACCGGGTAACCTCAGGCGGTCAAACATACGATCTGCCCTTGCCGTATTTTGTGCTTGCAACCCAAAATCCGATTGAACAGGAAGGAACGTATCCTCTGCCTGAGGCGCAGCTGGACAGGTTTCTTATGCAGATAAATATTGATTATCCAGGCGAAGCTGATGAAAAAGAAATCGTTACTAAAACAACCAGTGCATTTAAACCAAAACTGGAAAAAATTTTAAATGCAATGGAGATTTTAACCTTGCAGGATATTGTGCGCAAAGTGCCGGTGAGCGACCATGTGGTAGATTATGCGGTACGGATTGTGCGTTCTACCCGTCCGAAAGAAGGCGCGCCGTCATTTACGAAAGATTGGATACAATGGGGAGCAGGCCCGCGTGCATCGCAGAGCCTGGTCTTAGGTGCGAAAGCCCGCGCTATTTTAAACGGCAGATTTGCAGCAGGGATTGAAGATATTCAGGCGGTTGTGCCGGGAGTCTTGCGTCACCGGTTAATACGGAATTTTCATGCTGATGCTGAGGGTGTTGGCATGGAAGTTATAGTCAGCAAAATATTGGCGGAGATTAAACCTGATAAATAATATAACAAAATACGAAATTCGAACATCGAAATTCGAAACAAATTCGAAATAAATTCCAATGAGCAACGACTCAAGGAAAAATATTAATTATCTGGATCCTTCGGCGATTGCGCGGCTGGGGAATTTATCTCTTGCGGCGCGGACCGTGGTGGAAGGATTTATTTCAGGACTTCACCAAAGTTCGTTTAAGGGATTTTCTCTTGAGTTTACCCAGCACCGGCAGTATAGCCCGGGTGATGCGCTTAAAAACATTGACTGGAAAGTATACGGCCGGAGTGACCGGTATGTGGTAAAACAATATGAAGAAGAGACTAATATGCGATGTTTTATCGTGCTGGATACCTCTTCTTCAATGGGATTTAAACATGGGGGTAAGATCTCCAAACTTGCCTATGCATCCTATCGATCCGCATCACTTGCATACCTTATGCTTAAACAGCAGGATTCAGTCGGATTAGTAACGATAGATACACATGTGCGGACCATAATCCCTCCCCGTTCAATACAAGCACATCTTAACAATCTGCTTGAGGTCCTCGAGCATGTATCTGTTCATCAATCTGAAACTATACAATTATCTTTAACCGAGCTGGGTAAAAGGCTTAATAAAAGACATGTGATAGTTATTATTTCTGATTTGCTGGGGGATGCGGAAGAATTGTTAAAAGCAATCAGATATTTCCATTTCCGCAAACATGAGGTTATCGTACTGCAGCTGCTTGATCCTTCTGAACGCATGCTTCCCTATAAAGGGCCTGTCGTGTTTGAGGGAATGGAAAATAATGAGCTGTTTAACACCGAGCCTGAGACTATCAAAGCGGATTATGCACATCTGATGAATAGTTTTCTAAAACAATATTACTGGGGATTCCGGCAGTCAGGGATCGATTATTGTTTAATGGAAACATCACAGCCGTTTGATATTGCATTGGGCAGTTATCTTACAAAAAGGCAGATGATACGGTGAATCTTTCTTTTTTAAACAACGCATTTTTATATTTTCTTCCGCTGACGCTCATTCCTTTTATACTGCATCTATTGTTCAAGAAAAAACCGGTTCGGATCGCTTTCAGCCATCTGCAGTTTTTAAAGCTTGCCAGTAAGCATGCCATTCCGCGGTCGCGGCTTCAGCATTGGCTGCTTCTCCTTATCCGGGCACTCATCATATTGTTGCTTATACTTCTTTTTTCTCGTCCCATCCTGCATGTAGGCGGGGCCGGGGAAACCGGAGAAGAAAATGCATTTGCATTAGTGGTTATTATTGATGCATCGTATTCCATGCGCGCTGAGGTAAATGGTAAAACCATATATGACCGGGCGCGGGATGCGGGTATCGGTATTATTAATAGTTTAAGGCCGATTGACCGGGCATGTGTTTTGATTTATTCTAACCGGCTGGAAAATCCTTCTCCGGCGTTAATCGGGGATAAAGAACATCTTATACAGATACTTAAAAACACCCCTGCATCATATCGAACCACTGAAGTGATTCCGGGTATGGCAAAAGCATTTGAGCTTCTTTCGGAGTCGGCTGCGGTTAATAAAGGTATTGTATATCTCGGAGACAACGCTGCACACGGCTGGCCGGAACAATATGAAAATCTATCGGAAAAAATTGTGCATTTTGATGACAAGGTGCATCTGGTCTTTATCGACTGCGGCCTGGTGGAAGATAACCTGTATATAAAGAAGATTGATGCTGCACCTGATATGTGGGGCCGGAATTCTTCGGTTACCTGGTATGTGCATAATCCGGTAAACAAACGTTTCTTGGAAAAAGATGTGAGCGTGTTCTTGAAGAATAGAGAAATATCAAGCCGGGGTATTGTGTTAAAAGCGCATCAGACTTCTTCCGGGGTGGTGCCTTTTAAGGCTGCGCACGGCGGGATTATCCCCGGAAAACTTCTTTTAAGTCCGGACGCGCTGCAGGAAGATAATCAGTTTTATTTTTATCTAGAAGCACAGGAGAAAATCTCAGTGCTTTCTGTTGATGGCGACCCGGAGATGGGAACGGTGCGCGGTGAGACCTATTTTATGCGTACCGCATTAACCAGGTATCAAGTACAATCCGGCATTGAACTTAAAACCATTAATCAGGATGAATTTGATGAGATCAAGCTGAATGAATACCAGGTCATATTGTTATGCAACGTGGATCCGGTAACACCAAAAGCCGCAGAAAAACTGCGCACATTTATTACCGAAGGAGGGGGGGTAGGCATATTTCCGGGTGAACGAGTGACCATGCAGACATATGCGGGTATGGATGATTTACTTCCGGCTCAGTTTGAACGTGTGGTTGAGGCTGCCGGGAAACCGTTTATGGTTCAGGAAGAGACGCATAATTTAAAATCCTTTATAACCGGTTCTGAGGATAGCTCATTTGAGCTGGATAAAATAGCTGTAAAAAAATATGTAAAATTACGCGAGAAAGCCGGATCTTCGGTGCCGTTGAGGGTATCTTCCCGGGATCCTTTCCTGGTTATGTCTCAAGGATTCCTGCATCATGTGGTGATGTTAAGTCTCCCGATAGATGCTGATTGGAGCAATCTGCCGGCCAAACCATTATATGTTCCTATGCTGCATAGGATTGTCGGTTTTTTGGCTGGTATTGATCAGAACATATATTATGGTTCATTCAATGTAGGCGAAAAGATTCATATTATGCTTCCCTCAAATGCATATAAGGTGCGGGAGGTGACCTCTTCGGACGGAAGCAAGATTCAGGTGGCGCAGACCGGCAGGCAGGCGGTTATTGATCCGGTTGGGCAACCATGTCATTACATTATAGACTGCACAGAAAACAAGCTGAACAAACAGTTGTTTTTTGCGGTAAATATTAATCGTTCATCAAATGAAGGAGATATGCAGAAAATATCACATACTAATATACAGAAAATATTTCCGGAGAACATGATCACGTTCTTGAAAAATGGTTCATCAGTTTTGCAGGATGTTATGGTGGCGCTGCGGGGTAAAGAAATAAGCAGGTCTCTTGCAGGCATACTGCTTGTGCTTCTTATTGTTGAGCTGATGCTTGCACATATAGGAGGAAAGAAAAAATTATTAATTCTTCTTTGTATCTTCTCCGGCAGCATCAATCCATTGGTCTATGGTGAACAGGATAATCGTTTTGCGTATGCTCAGATCAAATATGACGGGGGATGGAATCCGTATCCTGATATTCATCATGAGATCTTGTCATTTATGGTAACTACAACCAGTATTAAAGTAGTTTCCGGGAAAAAGGAAGTTATGTTGAGTTCCAAAGATATCTTTGAATATCCTTTTTTGATATTATTGGGCAATCTTCAATTCCCCGAATTAACTGATGCCATGCGCAAGGAACTGGTGCAGTATCTCGAGGGCGGCGGGGTATTGTTTATCGAGGATTCCACCGGTGCGGCGGGATCAGCATTTGACCGGGGGGCACGTAAAGAGATATTTAAAATGTTCCCGCAGAACCCATTGGAGATTATTTCACGGGATCACGCAGTGATGAGATCGTTTTATCTGCTGCGTACGGTGGCGGGACGCAAAACAATACATAATTATATTGAAGGGGTTGAAGTAAACGGAAGAGTTGCTTTGTTGTATTCTCAAAATGACATCTTAGGTGCCTGGGCACGGGATCGTTTGGGGAATTATATGTATACGATTGAACCGGGCGGAGAAAAACAGCGGACTGAAGCGGTTAAACTGACCGCTAATATTATTTTGTTTGCCTTGACAGGCACATATAAAACTGATGCGATTCATATACCGTTTATTTTACAGAAGTTACGGAGTCATCCTTATTAACGGCAATTTAAGATTTAATATTTAAAATTTAAGATTAAAGTCAACTTCAACTTTAGGAGCAATTTAAGATTTAAAATTTAAGATTAACGTCAACTTCAACGTCAACTTCAATGTCAAAGGCAAGGGCACGGCCAATTTATGTTAGAGATTGCTGAATTTAATTTTCTGGTTTGGGTGGGGATCTTTGCTGCGCTGGGGGGGCTTTGGTTTTATTATGTTATAAAACCGGGTAAGTTTCTGGCAGGGCTTCGGGCTGTGGTGTTTATTCTGATTATAATCTTGCTGCTGCAGCCGGTTCATCTGGTGCGGGAACACGCACAGGGAAAACCGGTCTGTGCGGTTATGATCGATAATTCAAAAAGCATGAGTGTTAAAGATCCTGAAGAACGATTAGGCAGAATAAGGAAGTTTGTATCTGAACATATCTCCTCATGGAGAAAAAATGCTGATATAAAACTGTATCTGTTTGCCAAGACCACCTCACGCACATCTGAAGAAGCAATTGATGCCTGGCAGGCTCACGGGGATTCAACGCACATCTCTCACGCCTTGTCAGAAATCGATCAAGAGTTGGCCGGTAAACTTTCAGGAGTGCTCTGCATCAGTGATGGGCAGGATAATGGATCACTTGATCCTCAGGAAACCGCTGGTAATCTTAACGTCCCGGTATATACGGTCAGTGTGGGCAGCAGCGAGCATATGAAAGATATTCTTATTTCTAACTTAGAAGCAGGCGATTTTGCGTTTAAAAATACGCCGGTTAGTGTACGTGCGGTCGTCCGCGGATATGGATTTGGGGGACAAAAAATTCCCGTGCGTTTATATAAACATTCCGAACTTCTATCTACACGGGAAGTGGTTATTGCGGCAGATGGATCAGATACAGCCGTTGGTTTTACGATAATACCTAAGAATATAGGCAGTTTTTCATACCGGATAACCGTACCTCAATATCCGGGTGAAGCCTCGAATGCGAATAATCAGGTTGATTTCAGTATTGATGTTATACGCGAGAAACTGCGGGTGCTCTATATTTGCGGCCAGCCGGGATATGAGTATGCTTTTTTGCGAGAAGCGCTTAAGAGTGATCCTGCGGTTGAATTGGTTTCATTTGTTATCCTGCGGAATCCTGAAAATGTTGCATTCGTGGTTGATGATGAATTGTCATTAATCCCATTCCCTGCGCGGGAAATATTTTTAGAAAAGCTTTTCAGCTTTGATCTGCTTATTTTTGAAAATTTCACCTATGTGCGTTTCGGGATTATAGCGCCGTTCCTTGAAAATATCCGGAAATTCGTGGTTGAAAAAGGCGGGGCATTTATTATGATCGGCGGCCCGAACTCTTTTGGATTGGGACAGTATGCACAAACGCCTATTGAAGAGTTACTGCCGGTTAGGATACGTGATACAGGCGAAGTATTTAAGCTGCAATCATTTCAATTGAAACCAAATAGTTTGAAACATCCGGTTATGAATATCGCTGATACGCATCAAAAAAACAAATCCATGTGGGAATCCCTGCCGAGATTGGCCGGGTATAATGTTTATGGTGAAGCTAAAGAAGGAGCGGTTGTCTTAGGGGAGCATCCAACCGAGAAATCCGGCAGAAACTTGCTTCCAATTTTAACTGTCTGGGAAAAAGGCAAAGGCCGGGTCATGGCCATGGCGACAAACACGACCTGGCGGTGGGCGATGGGACTTGCATCTGAAGGGAAAACCGCATTTGGATACACACGATTTTGGCGGAGTGCGGTTCGCTGGCTTACTCAGGCTGAGGAGATGAAACTCGTTTTGATAACCCTGGATAAAAGGCAGTTCGCACCCGGTGAAACCATGCATATTAAAATCATGGTCAAAGATGAAGCATATGATCCGCTTGCACAGGCCGATATTGCCCTGCATATCACCGGGCCCGACGGGGTAAAGCGGGAGATCCCCAGTTTTCCCGGAGATGCCGGTGAGTATCATGCTGAATATGAACCATGGGAAATAGGCACGTATCATCTCTCAGCTGAAGCGCGCAATGCGGGTAAAGGCACATTCATTGGAACTGATAAACGAAAACTTGATGTGCTTTCATTTTCAAAAGAAAATGTTGAATTAAATGTCAATGAAAAACTTCTGATGAATATGGCTGCACGCAGCGGGGGAAAATACAGCGGTATTGAAACATTTAATCATAAAGAATTTTTTAAATCATTGAAGATCAGACACCGCGGTGAGATCTTGAAAAAAAATCCAATATGGAATAATCCGTTAATTTTTGGTTTAATAATTATACTGCTGGCGGTTGAATGGTATATTCGTAGGGTGAGAGGACTACCTTAGGAGCGAAATTCGAAATACGAAATTCGAAATTCGAAACAAATACGAAATTTGAATCTTTATTTATTCATTGTTGGAAAATTCTGATTTGTTTAGAATTTTGAATTTCAGATTTCGGATTTATTAGATGATTCGGCTGAATTTATGAAAACGCGAATAATATCTTTAGTCTTGTTTATAAGTGTTTTTAGTGTGTATTTGTATCATATGTGTCCAACAGTCTCTGAGGGGGATTCGGGGGAGTTTATTACGGCGGCGGTTAATCTTTCAATTCCGCATGCACCAAGTTATCCGTTATATACTGCTGCGGGTAAAATAGTTGAAAATATAATCCCCTGGGGCAATGCGGGATACCGGATAAATCTGATGTCTGTTATCTTTGCATCATGTGCGGTTGTATTTGTTTTTCTCATATTGCAAGTATGGGGTGCGGGGATAATCGGTGCATTACTGGGATCATTATGCCTGGCTTTTTCATCAGATTTTTTTGAGAATGCAGTTGTTGCAGAAGTCTTCGGCCTTCATGCAATGCTGGCTGCGCTGATTTTCTATATCATAGCGGCAACGTCAATCAAAGATATGGATATGCAGCGTAAAGGATTATATCTTGCCGCGTTTGTCAGCGGGCTGGCGGCATCTAATCACCAAACGATTCTCTTTATAGGGCCAGGCCTTCTTATATGGTTTATTGCGGTACATACTGAAACCCTTAAGAGTAAGCAGGTGTCATATATGTATGCGGATACAGCAGTCTGCGGGATCTTTTTTATGCTCGGGCTTTGTATGTATTTCTCCCTTATGATTCGTTCATTAAAAGATCCTTTTCTTGATTGGAGTAATCCTGAAAATATGTCTAATCTCTGGAGAGTCTTTACCCGCGCTGATTACGGTTCTTTCAGTTTAACATTGGGAGACGAAGCAGAAGTTACCGTGATGTCGTGGATTCGCCAGATGATGCGGTATGTATCAGCGCTTATTCATGAGTTTTCAATTGTCGGCCTTTGTTTGGGGATCGCCGGGTTCATAGGTATGTTAGCAGGAAATACCGGTAAAAAACTATACCTTGTCATATCTATTATACTCTGTTTTATCTCAGCAAGTTTTGTTTTTTTAAGCCTGGCTAATATGCCGTTTACCTCAGAAGCAGCGGGTATTATGGGAAGATTTTATATTATGCCGTCCATTTTGTTTGTGTTAGGCATCGGATATGTATGCAGAGGGATTACCGGCAGATGGTTTTCAAAAATCTCAGCACTATTATTGATCTTACCCGTCATGCTGCTTATGGGTAATCAAAAACATTATTCGCGGAGAGATTTTTTTATTGTCTATGATTACAGCAAAAATATATTAGCATCTCTGCCAAACCATGCGGTGCTTTTTATTGACGGCGGGGATGATACGTTTTACAGCCTGGCATATGCAACGCACGTTTTGAATTTACGAAAGGATCTTGACATTCATGACCGCGGGGGGCTTATATTCCCTAATCCCTATGGTTCTGATTTTAGGCGTATCGGCAAAGAAAATAAACCCGGGCGAAGGCAGAAAATTGAATCAGCAGTTCTGAACTCCAACCGGCCCTTGTATTATTCAACCATGAACTGGAAAATCCTTGAAGGTGCTCGATTATATCATGCGGGGATCCTTATGAAAGCACAGAAAAAAGATGTTGTTGATGCATCCTGCAACATGTGGCCGTTATACCGCTTAAGAGGGCTCTATCCGTGCAGGTGGGCATCACCAATATACCGGGTGCGTGCCTTGCTGCCTTTTTTTGATTTTCTGCGCGGTGTGTATGAGTTTGAACTTAAGAATATTGATGCGGCGATCTTATATTTTAAACGGGCATTTCATGACGGGAATGATATACAATGGCTAAAGTTAAACAGCAGTTTTGAACTGTTGACTCAGGGGTATGCATTTTTTAAAACAAATGATTTTGTTCAGGCAAAAAAAATATATCAATTGATCTTAGAGATAAATCCTCAAGATCATCAGGCATTGGTTAATTTAGGTGTGGTGGCTGAACGCGAGGGTGATCTGGACCGCTCGGCAGATTATTATCTGCAGAGTATTAAGATAAAACCAGAGTATGTTGATGCGCATTATAATCTTGCAGTCATTTACTGGCAGCAACAGGAATGGGAAAAAGTCGTGCAGGAACTGCGGACTGTCCTGCATTATAATCCTGACCATCGGCAGGCACAGCAGTATTTGACGCAAGCGTTATCACGGAAGAATAAGCAATGAAAAAAATCAGCTTTTTAACAGCCCCGGGTATTTTTTTGGTTATTCTTGGCCTGTATCTGTATGGTTTGATGCCTTCAATCGGCGGCGGGGATAATGGTGAATTGATTACCGCAGGATATACCTATGGCATTGCCCATGCTCCCGGATACCCCCTGTATGTAGTTTGCGGGAAATTATTCAGTATTTTGATGCCGTTTGGGAATCCGGCGTATATCATGAATTTATGTTCTGCAGTTACTGCCGCGTTAACCGTAATGTGCTGTTATCTCGTGTTAAGATATATGCTTGATCAGGTTATGATACCTGCGTTATTGTCTTTGTTTTTAAGCGTTCTGCCCGGATTCTGGCTGGGAGCGTATCAGGCTGAAGTCTTTGCATTAAATGGTTTGTGTGCGATTGGAATCTTAGGGATTATGATATGTACTGCTCATCGGGCGGCATATCGGGTACCGGACCGGCTGGTAGTATTTTTATTTGCCTTAAGTTTGGGAAACCAGCATACTTTACTATTGCTCGGCCCGGCGGTTATGGTATGGGAGATATGGAGATTATATTGTCTGCAAAAATCACAGGGGATCCTGTTTTGTTTGAAAGAGGCCGGTATCTTAACCGCATTTTTTATAATGGGCATTTCAATATATCTGTTTCTGCCGATTCGTTCTCTCTGCCAACCGCTGCTTGATTGGGAAGATCCTGAAACCTGGTCACGGTTTTGGTATGTTTTTACCCGTGCACGCTACGGCAGTCTTCAGCTGGCGCAGGGAAGACCGGATCCATTGTCTATTAAAGATATCGTCGTCCAGATAGGTTTTTTTGGGGATTTACTGGTGCAGAATATCGGCTGGATGGGGCTCATCCTTTTGATCTGCGGGATGGGTGCTGCCATTTCAAAATACAAAAAAATCGAACACCTGATCCTGCTTACTGCTTTCGGTGTAAGCGGTCTGGGCATATTTTTACTGGCAAATGTTAAACCCGGCGGGAACACTACCTATATTATGAGCAGGTTTATGTTTCTGCCTTTGATACCCATGATATTGCTGATCGGCCAGTCGGTACGATTATTGCCGGTACGATTGCCGAAATTAAACATACTCGTATCTCTGCTCTTATGCGCGTTTATCATCCCCGGCCGCATAAATGCATCACGCTGCAAAGATGTGGTGCGGAGAGATGATTTATATATACGGGATTTCGGTAAAAACATCCTTAAACAGCTACCTGAAGATACATTACTTTTTTCTGATCGTGCTGATGAACTTGAATTTACCATGGCATATTTTTTATATGCTTTACGGTACCGGCCGGATGTACGGTTTATAGACTGCAATGCCGGTGTTTCGAAAAGTATATACGGAACTGATTATTACCGTATCTGGGGGAAACCCCGGCTGGCGATTCGGGAACGGATTGAAAAAAACATAATACACACATCACGCGTTCCCGTGATGTACGGTACGCATGATCCTGAGATGATTAACATTCCCCGGCAGGCCGAAGGATTTTTATACCGTGCCGGAAATGACAGGGTTTTAAACCGTGGATTGCCTTGGGATATGCTGTTTATTAGAGAACGAGGATATGTTAAAGGAGATAAACGACAAGAACATCTTCAGATAAATACCCATAGCCTGCTTGCTCAATATTTCCTTGATATGAAGATTTTTGGGTCTGCTGATACAGCCATACGATCACTGCGTGCGTACGGCGGGGATAACGCCTGGGGATTAGTAAGCGGGTTCTGGTATTATCAGCGCAGATTATTTACCCGGGCAGAAGAGATATATCGCGGGCTTATACACCGTTATCCTGATGATCCGGAAGCGTATGTATATGCCGGTGCATTATATAATGATACGAGCAAATTCACCGAAGCTGAGACGATGTTTAAAAAAGCGATTAATCTTGATCGTGCTCATGTGCAGGCGCATTATAATTTAGCGGTTACGTACTGGTATATGGAACGATGGAAAGATTCAGCAGAAGAATTTGCCCGGGTGTGTGCAATTGATCCTGGATACAAAGAAGCTGAAAAGTTTTACCATAAAGCGCAGGATCTTGCATTAAAAGAATAAGGATGTATATCGTATGATTTTAAAAAGAGATATGATTGTCGGATTAATACTGTTTATAGTTGTTTTCGGGTTTTATCTGCATACTATCGCACCGTCAGTTGCGCCGTATCGGGATTCCGGTGAGATGGTAACTGTTATTGCGCACGAAGGAGTGGCGCATCCTCCCGGATATCCATTATATATTCTGGTCGGTAATGTGTGTATGCGGGTGATTCCTTTCGGCAATACCGCATATAAAATAAATATAGTATCTGCCCTTGCTTCAGCATTGTTTATTGCGTTTGTCTATGCTTTGCTTAATTACCTGTTTCCTGCAGCGGGATCCAGGCTCATAGGTTTGTTCTGTTTAATATTGGCGAGCGGAGGGAATTTCTGGTACGTAAGCCAGGTAAGTGAGATGTATTCGGCGAACATGTTTGCCTGCGCGGTTCTGTTATGGTTATTGATCAGGGATCAGCAGAATCCTTATTATGCGCGGCGGATGATTCTGGCCAGTTTTTTAGCGGGAGTTTTATTAGGTTTCCGCATGGACTTAGTGCTGGCATTCCCCGCGCTTCTGATATATGTTATCCCCGTGCTTAAAAAACATAAAGATAACATAATAGAGTTTTCTTTCTGCAGCATATCCCTGTTTGTTATCGGCTTCTCAGTGTATCTCTATCTTTTAATTCGTTCAAAGAATAATCCGGTTATTAATTGGGGCAGTCCGGATACGCTGGGAAAACTTATGGCAGTTATATCGCGAAAATCCCACGGGCATACGCTGGATCTTCTCTCGGTTAATTATGCCGCAGGGGCATTGTTTCTGCCGGAAATCTGGATTTATATAAAACATTTATTCTGGGAGTTTACCCCGGCGGGCATTCCGCTTATGTGTGCGGGAGGATATTATATATATCAACGCAGCCGGCAGTTGTTTATGAGTCTCTCGCTCGGATTTCTTTGCACCGGCCCGATATTTATATTTTTGAGCAACATGCCTCCTAATCCTCACGCACTTGCTATTATGGAGCCTCATTATTTACTTCCCGATTTATTTGCATTTTGTTTAGCATCAGGAAGCATGTATTTGATTGCCAGGAATACACGGAAAATTGCGGCAGGGTTAGTCTTCCTGCTGGTGCTGGGTAATCTTTTTCATTTTAGGTACCGCGCAGCTATGCGGCATAACTTTTTTACCGGTGATTATGTAAAAAATATTTTCAGGTCTCTTCCCTTAGACGGCATCGGGATCGCAAAAGAAGATGTACAGCTTTTTTCATTATGGCATGCACAGTATGTGGAAAAATACCGGACCGAAACACCGGTTATTGCCCAGGGGTTAGCCGGCAGTGCCTGGCATCAAAAAAACCTTAATAAAAAGTTCCCGGAATTACATCTCCTGCCTCTTAGAAAACCTGAGCAATGGGAAGAATTTATTAGATCAAATAGGCCATCCAAAATATTTGTTACCGGTGATGTGCCGTATCATGAGTCATCAGAGATCGTATCTGCATCATATGGATTATTGAATCAGCTTCAGTTAAAAGAAGATACGGGCAATGCAATGCCATCAGCATACACACCGGTAAACTTGATGAATGAGTTTTATGTAGAGCGCGGGATATACCGGTATGAATACCAGCTTAATGAGCAGCGGAATTTTTTCAATGCTGATCTTATAGAAGAATATTCTTCAGCCTGGAGAAAACTGGGATTTGAATATGTAAAGATCGATGCATATCCGCAGGCAATATACTGTTTTTACCGCGGGATAACTCAAAAGACCCTGGCGCCAACGCCGTTTTATCATCTGGGGTATGTGTATTTTAAACAGGAAAGATTTCAGAGAGCTCGTGATACGTATGAGATTGCCATTGCTAAATTTAAGGATTATATTAAGCTTACCCGGGAATATCACACGCTCCCGGATGTTGTCGCCGGCATAAAAAAAGAGTTTTCCGAAGCCCATCAGCATTGCGGTGTCGTAAATCAAAAGTTAGATAATCCTGAAGAAGCGGTGCGGCATTTTGAACAATCGATTGAACTTAATCCGCGCTCAGCGCAGTCATATTATAATCTCGGGACTATTTATTGGAACAAAGATTGGCTAAAAGTTATCTATTATCTCGAACAGGCGCTTAAAATCGAACCGGATAATGCGCAGTACCGGAATGTCTTAGGAGGTGCGCATCAGAAGATGAGAGAATTTAATAATCAAACCCCCTCACCCAGCCTCTCCCCGAAGGGAGAGGAGTAAGGCGGGGGGGGGTAACATGTTGAAAACTAATAGGGGGAGTATTAATGTTTACGAATAATAAAATACCTGTATATATGCTCTCACTCATGATTGTCTCATATCTGATACTGGGCGTATATGGTATATTCAGGATGTCAATCACCTTTGATGAAGTAGCGCATCTTCCCGGTGGATATACCTATATTGCGGAACATGATTACCGGATTAATTCACAGGATCATCCTCCGCTGGCAAAACTTATTGCGGCCCTGCCGCTCATATTTTTAACTCCCGATACATTTACCTATCATCCATTATGGAAATCAGCTTCCCAGTGGGGATATGGGGATCTTTTTATGTTCCATAACCGGGTAAGCCATAACCTGCTGCTTCATGCAGGCCGAATGTCTGTGCTCGGGTTTTCTGCATTGCTTGGCATTATTATTTTTGTCTGGGCACGTTCATTAGGAGGAGCTGCAGCAGGCCTTATATCTGCAGGGCTTTATTATTTTTTTCCCGGATTCATTGCTCACGGCAGTTTGGTAACAACCGATGTGTCATTAGCACTCTGTTATTTTTTGGCGGTATACTGTTTCTGGAAATTGTATAACGATCCAACCTGGAAAAACAGCCTCTTGATCGGATTAAGCATCGGATTGACCCTGGCGGTAAAATTCTCGGGTATTCTGCTGTTGCCCTCGTTAGGCATCTTTGCAGCCTGGTGGCTGTATAGGAAACGAAGATTGAAAATTAATCAAACTATGGGGCATATTATTATCATCTGTGCTGCTGCATTCTGTGTGGTGGCAGTTGTATACCAATTCGTCAATATGAACTGGTATCTGATTGGTTTTAAAAACATCTTTCAGCATGTTAAAAGCGGCAGGGGATCATTTTTGCTCGGCAGCTATTCAACTACCGGGTGGTGGTATTATTTCCCCATCACATTTGTATTAAAAACTCCTTCAGGAGTGCTGCTGCTTATTCTGGTAAGTTTAGGAATGACTCCTAAACTGATACGAACCAACCCTAAAAAGGAGGCGCTTCTTTTTTTATCTGTTCCCGTTGCTGTCTATATGGTTTCGGCGATGCGCTCACCCATGCAGATCGGTTACCGTCATATTCTTCCTATATATCCCTTTATATTCACCTGGATCGGCTGGGCATCTGTTCAATTAACAAATAAACTTAAGTACATTCCTCTGACAGGTCTTCTGATAACTATAAGCGGAGTGATCTGCGCTCAGCCGTATAATCTGGAATATTTTAATATGTTTATTGGTTCACGGAACAATGCCTACAAATATTTGGTTGATTCTAATCTTGACTGGGGGCAGGGTTTAAAGGAGTTGGGGAGATATTTAAAATTAATAAATCACACTCAAGTTTATTTGTCTTTTTTTGGGAATGCTGATCCGCATCATGAAGGAATAACATATGTGCCTGTGTTATATTATTCGACTGCCAAGCGCCCGGGTGATGATCCGGCAGGTTTTGATGATTCGAAAATATTGTTTGCAGTATCTGCGACTCAGCGTCAATGCGTATATTATGAAGATAAAGAAATATTTAAATGGCTTGATGAATTGCAGCCGGCCAAAATAATCGCCTATTCAATCTTTGTGTATGATCTAACCGGTAATAAACAGGCTTTGCAGAGTTTAAAAAATCTTTTATTACGTCTGGGTAACAGCAGAGCTGCACGCAACATAGACAAACGGCTTCTTTAAAAAATATATGAATCAATATCATGCAGACTTAATCAAATTATTACGTAAGCTTAGGGTTCAGCGTGTTACAGGGGTACTGCTGGGCAGCATGGGGGATGCGTTTGTTTTCTTTTCAGGATGTATTATGGTCTGTGCCTGGATAGATGTATGGATCCCCATTCTGTTTAATATACGCATGGTGCTGCGATATCTGATTGCGGGGGTAAGTATATTCATTGTAGTGCGCAGAGGCATGCTGCCCTTTGTGCGTTTCGGTTTGGAAAAAATATCATTGCTCGTGCAAAAAGAGCTGGACTTGAAAGACGCACTTATTAATTCGCTGCAATTTGGATTTCAGCAGGATCAATCAGGAATTTCATCTCAGTTAAAACAGGCATATATTGAAAAAGCGGTGACCGAAGTTTCGTCACGGCATATACCGGCAGTATGGGTGAAAAATTCTTTGATTAACCCGATGCTGCGTGCGGCGGTTATGCTGGGGATTGCCGTGGTGATGCTGCTGGTACCGCCCCGGCCGCTTGCTCGGTTTTTCCCACGCGTGTACGGTTCGTTAACCGCAGATGAGATTTACCGGTTTCTGGACGTGCATCCAAAAAACAGCCGCGTTCCTGAAGGAAAACAAGTGACCATCCGTGTGGAAACCAAACAACCGCTTCCGGCTGCTTGTACCCTGAAGGTGCGCGGCAGTCAAACCGAGTGGGAAACTGCCGAGATGCTCAATATTGATGATATAAACTGGATATTTCAGATTGATCATCTTACCTCTAAGGTGCAGTATTATGTTAGTATGCGTGATCTGAAAACAGAGGTATATTCACTTACTCCCATCGCAATCCCTAAAATTATCGATATGAAAATGATATATAATTTTCCTTCATATACGGGGAAGATTGATGCGGAAATATTTAATGAATCATCTATCCGTGCGCTCCGCGGAACGAAGGTTACCATAGATGCCCGTGTAAACATTCCGGTTGTTCACGCACGCGTATATTTTAATGATGGCCGTCAAATACCTGCTGAAGCTTCCGCAACAAACATACAGGCTCAATTTGTTCTGGATAAAGACGGTGAATGCTGGTTTGAGCTGACCGGTACAGAAGATAATCTTAAAACTGAGAGCGCTCATCTTCCCATACAGCTCGAAGATGACCGGGATCCGGAGATTACGATTCTTGCACCTGCGGAAGATTTATTAACCTCACCCGATCAAATGATACCTATTACCTATACGACTGAAGATGATTTTGGGTTAACACAGGTACGGTTGGTCTTTAGTGAGATGGAGCGGGACGAGAAACAATCACGCCCGATAAAAAACTTTGTAAAACAGACCGCTGTTTATACGGGCGATTATACCTGGCAGATCGCCGGCCTCATGCTTAAATCCGGAGAAATAATCGAATATTATCTTGAGGCGTATGATAATGATATGCTCTCAGGTCCCCATACAGGCACTTCAGAAAGATACCGGATTGAAATGACCTCATATAAACGGGAGCATGAACGTATCACTGATCAGCTTGAAGATTTCAGGCAGGATCTTATTGATGTGCTGGGTGACCAAATTCTTGCACATGAATCTTTACAGAGGGTGCTTGAAAAATCAGAATCAAAAGAGGTTACTCCTGAGAATAATGAACTCGTAAGAGAAGTGCGTAACATGCAGCAATCAATACATGACCGGCTTAAGGATTCAGCCGCTAAGCTTAAAAACATACTGCCATCTATGGAGCGCGACCCGTTAGGGGATGTCTCAGCGTATATGGAGCATGCGGCCATGCAGAAAAATCTTGAGAGTTTGGCTGAGCACGAGATGCATAACATCATTTCTTCTCTTAATGCCGGCAACCCGCCCCGGGCATCCGAAACTCAAGAATCAGTGATCTCTGAACTTGAAAAAATGAGCTTATTGTCCGAAGATGTCTTAAAGAAGCGGACCATGCAGGATCTGGTTAACACCGCTGATTCTATGCTTAATAAATCTGAAGGATTGATCGATAATCTTGAGCAGATATCTGAGACTCCCGCACCGGAAGATATTGCTAAACTAAACGAGGCGCTTCAGGAATTATCTTCCATGATGGAGGAAATATCAGCACAGTTAAAGGACATGCCGCAGGAACTGCCTGATGATTTTATTAATCAGGAGGCGATCCAGTCTCTTAATGTGCAGGAAATGAACGCACTCTCGAAGGGAATCGCCGAAGCATTACAAGCAGGTGATTTTAAGACAGCCTTGCAGATGGCCAAAGCATTGGCTGAACAAGCACTCTCAATGTTGCAGACCTTGCGGGACGGGGCATCACAGGTAATGGAAGGGATGGGAGAATCAAATGCGTTAACCGCAGATATTGAAAAGAGTATCCAGGAGTTAGAGCAGATAATTGTGGAAGAGAAATCATTGCTGGAATTCTCACACCAGCATGAGCAGATCCGACAGGAACGCATTTTTAAAGAACAGGAAGAACTTTTAAAAAAACTTATTGATATGCAGGATAAACTGATCACCAAAACAGCTGATCTGGATAAAAAAATCAGCAGTCAAGAACCGACTCCGCAGCCGGTCTGGAGCAGAAATCGTATCCAGTTTTATAATTTACAAGAAAATATGAAGAAGGTCCTGGCAGAATTTAAAACAGGAAGGGTTTTTAAATCTCAGGAATATCTTCTTATAATTATCAGCGATTTTGAATTGATTTCAGTTAACACTAATTCACAGCTTGACCAGGCTGCTAAAAATAAACAAAAAGGAACAGAGGCTAAAGAAAAGAAAAAAGAATTGGAACGGGCAATTCAGTTTTATACAGAGATATCTTCTGAAGTGCAGGAAATACATGAAGGTGAAAAAGATATCTTACAAGCACTTAAAAAATCCCCTGAAACGAATGAAACAGTTTTTAAATCAGCCGAACAAAAAAACATTAAAGATTTAAGTCAAACACAGGAAAAACTCCGCGGGAGAACCCGCATTATGACTGAACGGCTCCAGGAATTTTCCCGGCAGACCGCACTTATGGGGCCGGAGGTATTCTCGCCTTTTCAGGATGCTTCAACTGATATGCATGATGCTTCAGAGGATCTTACATCGTTTGACACTAAACAGGCAGTCGAACACGAAGAATCTGCATTGGATAATCTTATGCATGGTAAGCAGGCATTGGCTGAGTCATTGCAGTCTCTGCAGCAGATGTTATCAGGTGCAGGCAAACCCATGGCTGGATTTATGCAGATGCCCGGCGGCACAGGTAACAATATGCCCGGAGGGGTGATGGGCGCATTTAACGGCCAGGTTCATATCCCTGCTTCTGAAGAATATACGCCGCCTCAGGAGTTTAGAGAAGAAATTATGAAATCCCTAAAAGAAAATTATCCTCCTATATATGAGCCGGTTATAAAGGAATATTTCAAAAAGCTGTCAAAATAAATCCTAACCCTTTTTTGTATTAAAGAAAATACTTGGCATTATGGTTAAAAGAGTGTATTATAAGTACAAGGAATACAAGGAATATATATGGAGAAGAAGAAAATAACACGTGAACGGCGGCGCAATCCCCGCATTGATTTTGAGTTAAAGGTCCGCGTAAGCAAGGATGAGAAGTTTTCCCGGTCCCGGGCAGATGACTGCGTCATTACTGATATTACCAAAACAGGCCTTGGTTTTATAAGCCGTCATAAGTTTGAGATCGGTGAACAGGTTTGGATGAAGTTTGAGCTTATGGATGGTCTAACAGTTACCATGTTTGCCGAAGTATACTGGCGTAAATGGAACAATATGTATTACTGCTATGGAACTAAGATCATTAAACTAGGCTGGTTAAGCCAGCGCAACTTAGAACGCGGCTTATTTTCTAAGTATTATCCAACTCAAAAATCAAAAATACGTGTTGTACTTGAATATAT
>JBDRMW010000046.1:0-14927 GCA_043811735.1 bacterium | reverse complement strand
CCATATACGTTGGCAAGGTTGGTGTGGGGGTTTATGGGAGATATCATTCGATCAGCCTACAAAAAAAATAAACCATTTATTAATTATGTTCTATATATAGTCATATTCAGCGTTATATTGTTTTTTTATGTTTACCAGCATATTAAATCTCTGCGCTATGGATATAAGGTTGAAGAACAGCGAAAACTATTGTATCAGGTGCAGATGGAAAATGACCAAATTGGCATGGAAATAAAGCAATTCACCTCACTCCCGCGTTTAGAAGAACTGGCAAAAAAGAAACTGGGTTTAAAAATAGCAGACCAATCGGAGATCATAACGCTCCCTGTTGAAAGAAATAAAAAAAATATAAAGAAGAATTCGTTTATAGATTCTTTGTCTCAATTACTTAAAAAATGAGCAGTAAAAAATTAAGTTTTGTAAGCATTATTATTATTACACTTTTTAGCTGCCTGGGATTTCGGATGTATTATCTTCAGGTATGGAAAAGTGATTATTTTAAAAAATATGCCAAACGCCAGTATATCCGAACGAGGAATGTTTCTTCGCTGCGCGGGCGAATTCTTGATCGAAAAGGACGGGTGCTTGCATTCTCTACATTTGCAGATTCCTGTTACGCAGATCCATCTTTAATAACAGATTCAAGAGAGGCTGCAAAAAAATTGGATCCATTCCTTAATATAAGTGAAGAGGGTATTATATCAAAGATAGCATCTGTTAAGAATCGTTTTGTGTGGCTTGAACGCAAAATGCCGGCAGAAGATGTTATACGGATCAAAAGCCTGGATATTAAAGGCATTGGATTTATTAGAGAAGAAAAAAGATTGTACCCGTATGGCAATATCGCGGGGCATTTGATTGGCATGCTGGGATCAGAGAATCAACCGTTATCAGGTATTGAGTATTCCGCAGAACATATATTGTCAGGTACGGTGAGGACGACAAAAACATCACGTGATGCACTGGGTAATGAAATTAGTTTAGGAAGCAGAACGCTTGATTCAGTACAGATGGATGTTACCTTAACCATTGATCGCACGATTCAATATATTGCTGAAGCCGAATTACAGCGGAGTATGGAAGAAAGCGATGCTGAACAAGGAGTTGTTATTATACAAGAGCCGGTAACCGGAGAAATATTAGCATTGGCAATATATCCTCAATTAGACATTTCAGCAGATTGCACTTCAGTTAAGGATCTTAAAAATATTGCTATTAGCGGCATATGGGAGCCCGGATCAACATTTAAATTAATACCGGTCGCAGCTGCCCTTGAAGAAGGAATCGTGGGTGTAGACGATACATTTGATTGTGAAAATGGAGAATATCGGGTCGGGGATCGGGTCATTCATGATCATAATAAACACGGGGTATTATCTGTTCAGGAGATAGTAGCGCAGTCCTCAAATATCGGCATGGCGAAAATCGGCTCTATGCTCGGTAAGGAAAAGATGTATTATTATACCCGGGCATTTGGATTCGGTGCGTATTCCGGTATTTCATTAGTGGGTGAAACAAAAGGAATTTTTAGATCTTCAAAATATTGGTCCAGCGTATCGGTCAGTATGCTTTCTTTCGGCCATGAAGTTGGCGTAACACCGCTGCAGATGGTCAACGCATATTCTGTTGTCGCAAACGGCGGGTATCTTATGGAGCCGCATGTTATTAAAAACATTATTAATCAAAAAGGTATTATTGAATGGTCAGCTGAACCGGTGGTAGTACGAAAAATCTTAAGCTCCGAAACGATAAACCGTCTAAAAAAAATACTTGCTTTAGTTGTGGAATCCGGAACCGGAACGCGCGGTAAAGTTAACGGCTACCGGGTCTGTGCAAAAACAGGAACAGCACAGCAGATTGATGAAAAAACGAGACAATATTCCGATGAAAAATATCTTGCTTCTTTTTGCGGATTTCTTCCGGAGAGCAATCCCCGCATATGTATTATGGTCTGTCTTGATTCACCGAAAGGAAGTTATTGGGGAGGGGTTATTGCTGCTCCGATTTTTTCACGTATTGGATCGCGTGTAATGGCATATTTAAATGTGCCGCCCGATGATAATCGTAATCCTGCCGATAAAAATATAGAACAATATGCACACATTAAAAAAGTTAATTAAGGGCACTGATATTCAGATACCTGCGGGGCAGAAAACTTGTGTCCGCGGCTTGTCTTATGATTCGCGAAAATTAAAAAAAGGGGATTTATTTTTTGCGATTCCGGGACCTCATGGTGATGGAGCCGCAGTTATTAAAGAAGCTTTTTCCAAAGGAGCTTCTGCAGTTGTTGCAGAAAAACATACAAATGATAGATTCAAGAATAATCAGTCAATCCTGTATTCGAAGGATATTAGAAAATCCATGGCGCAGATCGCAGAGGTTTTTTACGGGAATCCTTCTAAAAAAATAACGGTTATTGGGGTGACCGGAACAAACGGAAAAACCACCATCACCTATCTTTTGGAGCATATTTTAAAGTCAGCCGGATTATCATGCGGCGTGATAGGCACAATCAATTATCGGTATCATAACAGATCCCTTAAAGCTTCGACGACTACCCCGCAGGCAATAGATCTCTCGAAATTACTTAATGATATGCATACACAGCATGTACGATATGTCTGCATGGAAGTCTCATCGCATGCGCTCGCCTTACAACGGGTTGCAGGTATAAGGTTTCGCGGAGCTGTTTTTACCAACCTTACCCGGGATCATTTAGATTATCATAAAAACATGAACAATTATTTTAAGGCAAAAAGACTTTTATTCGCCGGATCTGATATGAAATTTGGTATAATAAATACTGATAATCTCTATGGGAAAAGGCTGAGAACATATTGCAGGTTTCCGGTAACCACATACGGATTAAAATATAAACAGGATATTTCTGCTTATGACGTTCATCTCTCCGCATCAGGGTCACGGTTTATCTTGGTCTGCGGAGGAAAAAAATATCATTTGAATCTTCATTTAATAGGTGATTATAATGTTTATAATGCGCTTGCTGCTGCAGGAGCGGCTTTAGCGCTCGGAGTTTCTCCAAAACATATTGTTAACGGGCTTGGATCAATACATGGAATTCCCGGGCGTATGGAAAAACTTCATACACATAAGCCTTTTGAAGTAATTGTTGACTATGCGCATACAAATGATGCACTATTAAATGTATTAAAGACGCTCCAAAAATTACGTCCCCGCCGTATATTAACCGTTTTTGGATGCGGAGGCGACCGGGACCGGAAAAAAAGACCGATTATGGGGCATATTGCGGTTGAGCGCAGCCATCATGTGTGGGTAACGCTGGATAATCCGCGCACAGAGGATCCAAAACGAATTATGCATGATATTGTACAAGGAATACGCAAAGTAAAAAAACATAATTACTCGATCGTCTATGACCGTAAAGCAGCTATACGGCAGGCATTGTCTAACGCTTCAACCGGAGATGTCGTACTTATTGCGGGTAAGGGACACGAAAAATACCAGATATTAAAAGATAAAACAATTTTGTTTGATGATAAACAAGTTGCTCTGGATATATTACAATCATGAATAATATTACGGTGAAGGATTTGATCAGGATAATGAAGGGTAATTTAATCATCGGGGATCCGCGTCTGCCTGTGAAGAGAATATCCATCAATACCCGGACAATGGAACGGGGAGATTTTTTTCTTGCTCTGCGAGGGAAGCATTACGATGGACATGATTTTCTTCCTGTTACTCTTGAAAAAGGCGCCGCGGGCCTGATCATATCCCGCTTGAGTAAAGATTTCGGCAAGAATCCGATAAATTACCGGCAGTTTCCGACAATCATCCAGGTAGATAATCCTCTTGAAGCCCTGCAGAATTTCGCTAAAGCCTATCGCAAGCAGTTTGTAGCACTGGTGATTGGGATTACGGGTTCAAACGGCAAAACAACGACTAAAGAAATATTATCTACCATACTCGGCCAGTTTGACCGCTGTCTGTATAATCAGGGAAATTACAATAACCATATTGGTCTCCCGCTTACCCTCCTTAATCTCGAACAAGATCATCGATTCGTGATTGTTGAAATGGGAGCTTCAGCAATGGGTGATATAAAAAAATTAGCGGTTATCGCAGAACCAAAAATCGGTATTATAACTAATATTGCCCCTGCGCATCTTGAAACATTCGGAGGTATCAAAAATATTTTTAAGACTAAAATGGAGCTATTATATTCATTGCCTGAAGATGGTGAAGCAATTGTAAATGAAGATGATCCCTGGCTGAGAGAACTGGATAAAGAGCTTAGATGCAGAGTTACCACGTACGGATTACGTTCTTCTTCTGATGTGTATGTTGAAAATCCTATTTTTTGGCCGAACGCATCGTTTCAAATGATGATACAGGGGACTCCCTATCAGGTTAATTTAATGTATGGCGGTCAGTATAATGTATATAACGCATTAGCCGCCGCCGCCGCCGCATGGCGTATCGGGATAGCACCTGAAGCTATTGCCGATAGATTAAATAAAAGCTCATTACCTCCGATGAGAAACGAAGTATTAATAACTAAGACCAATGGGGTCTTAGTTAATGATGCATATAATGCGAATCCATTATCTATGCGTGCATCGCTGGAATGTTTTGTTAAATCGTACCCGGGTAAAAAAAAGATCGCTGTATTAGGCGATATGCTTGAATTAGGCAGTTACGCAGTTGAAGAGCATAAGAATTTAGGAAAATTTCTGGCCTCGCTTCCCCTGGATTTAATTATGCTCTTTGGTGAATACAGATATCATATCTGCGATGCGGCGCGTAAAGAGGGCGTTGCTTCAAACAAGCTCAGGTGTTATGATATCAGGTCATATATCATTGAAGATCTGGTGCGTATGGTCAATGCTTCTTCGGCAGTATTGTTTAAAGCTTCGCATTCAATGGGATTTGATAAAATAGCAGATCAAGTGTATAAAGGAATAAAATAGACATATTGAGAATATTTTTCTAAACTATAATTATATATGTTATATCATCTGTTATATCCGCTTAAAAATATTTTTTCTCCTTTGAATGTTTTTCAATATATTACATTCAGAGCCGGCGGAGCAATTCTTACTTCCTTAATTGTTTGTTTCATTATCGGCCCCTGGATTATTCGTAAACTGCGCCTGATGCGCATTAGCCAGCAGGTCCGCAGCGACGGGCCTCCGTCTCATATGCATAAAAAAGACACCCCGACGATGGGCGGGGTATTGATAGGTATCTCATTGCTGATGTCTACGTTATTATGGGCCAGGCTTGATAACCGATTTATTTGGATACTCGTTATTTCAAGTGTGGTGCTGGGTTTTATAGGATTAGCTGATGATTATCTAAAATTAGTAAAGAAAAATTCTTCCGGCTTATCCGCAAAACTTAAATTATCAGGGCAATGCGTACTTGCCGGATCTATAGCTGCATATCTAATATACAATCCTTCAAATACACAATTTAATATGCTGGTAAATATTCCGTATCTTAAAGATACGTACATGCATCTTTCCTGGTTTTATTTCATTTTTATTATGCTTATAATTGTAGGTGCATCAAACGGGGTGAATCTAACTGATGGGCAGGATGGATTGGCGATTGGGGGGATCATTTTTGCAACAACCAGTTATTTTATATTAGCATACCTTGCGGGGAATGTTAAGTTTGCGGAATACTTGCGGATTATTTATGTTCCCGGCGCCGGTGAAATCTCAGTTTTTCTGGCGGCATTACTCGGCTCTGCGGTTGGATTTTTATGGTATAACACCTATCCAGCTGAGATTTTTATGGGGGATACCGGATCACTGTTGTTGGGCGGAGTGATCGGGATTGTCGCCGTACTTATCCGCCAGGAAATTCTTCTTGCTATTATCGGAGGCATCTTTGTAATCGAAGTGCTTTCAGTTGTCCTGCAGGTTGCTTCATTTAAAATGAGAGGCAAACGGGTCTTTAAAATGGCACCGTTACACCATCATTTTGAAATGGCAGGGATGAAGGAGCCTAAAATAACGGTACGATTTTGGATTGTTTCATTAATTCTTGCCCTTATGGCATTAGCTTCACTTAAGGTGCGGTAGATGGCTACACGTATTACGTCCATAGAGGATCTTGCCGGTAAACGCATCTCAGTCATCGGTGCAGGAAAGACCGGGATTGCCGTATCACTATTTTTAAACAAATCTAAGGCATCGGTTTTATTAAGCGATCAAAAAAAAAAGATTTTATTGCCTCCTTCATTTCCGCGCAGCATAGAAAAAGAATTAGGCCGGCACAGCAGCAGAATCCTTGATTCAAACCTTATTATTAAAAGTCCGGGTATTTCATACGCCATGCCGATAATAAAACAGGCTTTGCGTAAAGGTATTCCCGTTTGGGACGAGTTAACATTAGTCTCAACGTGTATACCGCCCCAAAAACTGATTGCAATAACGGGCACAAATGGTAAAACAACCACGACGTCATTGGTTGCTTCGATTTTAAGCCGCGCAGGACATGCCACCGTAACTGCAGGGAATATTGGGGTGCCGTTAAGCAGTGTCCTGGGCAGGATTAAGAATGCAGAAGCAGTGGTTGTTGAATTATCGAGCTATCAGCTGGAATCCCAGGATTCATTTTCTCCTCATGTTTCTGCCGTATTGAACTTAACCCCGGATCATCTGGCACGTCATAAAACCATGGCGCGTTATCGCCGCGCTAAACAAAACATCTGCATTAATCAGAAAAGAAATGATTTTTGTATTCTTAATTTCGAGGATCCGCACTGCCGGAAGATCGCGCGTAAAGCACCGGGTCAGGTTGTGTTTTTCAGTTCAAGGCGAAATCTTAAAAAAGGTGTATGGTATAATACACATGGATGGCATTATGTATGGGGGACGCACAGGTTCAGCATTAATCCTCGCTGGCGGCTGCCGGGCATGCATAATATTGAGAATGGATTGGCAGCTATTGGGTGCGCCGCATCATATGGCGTTCCTCCATATAAGATTGAATCAGGCATGTCTGCATTTACCGGAGTAGAACACCGCATTGAATCAGTTGCTCATATCAAAGGGGTCGCATATATTAATGATTCTAAGGCAACCAATGTTGATTCAACGTTAGTTGCACTTAAAGCCTTTAGATCACCACTGTGGCTTATTATGGGAGGAGAAGATAAGGGAAGTTCGTATAAACCATTGTCCGCTTTAATTAAGGACCGGGTAACAGGAATTGTGCTCATAGGTGAAGCTGCGGCAAAAATCAAAAAGGAATTATCCGGAACAACCGCTATAATTGAATCGCATAATCTAAAAAATGCAGTTCAATATTGTGCGGATCATGCCCGTGCCGGTGAAACCGTACTTCTTTCACCTGCCTGTGCGTCGTTTGATCAATATACAAATTATGAAGAGCGAGGGAATCATTTCAAGCAGCTGGTTTCCGCCCTGAAATCTCATTAATGAGTATGTCTAGAAAACAAACATCGCCTGATATGGTTATATTGTGCATTGCAATATTTTTTGCCATGTTCGGTCTTATTATGATTTTTTCATCAAGTGCCATAATGGCTTCCGAACGGTTCGGGGATTCATTACTGTTCTTAAAAAAACAACTCATATGGGTAATAATCGGCATTGGTGTATTATTTATGTGCATGCAGGTACAGTATAATCTCTGGCAGCGTTATGCCAAACTTCTTATCATTGTTTCATTGGTTTTTCTTTCATCGGTTCTTATCATAGGGCGATCAGTCGGCGGAGCGCAGCGCTGGCTTACGTTCGGGCCTTTTAATTTCCAGCCTTCCGAGTTTGCCAAACTGGTAATGGTTATCGGCCTGGCAGACTTCTTGGACAGAAAAAGGAGCAAAATGCAGAATTTTGTGAATGGATATCTTCCGGCTATGATCTTTATCGGGCTGTTTTGCGGATTAATTTTTTTAGAGCAGGATTTAGGCGCACCGGTTGTCTTATTTCTCGTGGGTAGTACGATGCTTTTTTTAAGTGCGACCAAGATCAGGTATATTTTTGCTACTATCTTAGGCCTCCTCCCGGTGATATATGGTTTTGTTTTTTTAGTGCCGTATCGAAAAAAAAGAATATTATCTTTCTTAAACCCCTGGGCGGATTCTCAAGGGTCCGGTTACCAGATTATTCAATCACTCATTGCCATTGGTTCGGGAGGTTTCAGCGGGAAGGGATTAGGCGGCAGTGAGGCAAAACTGATGTATATCCCTGAACCTCATACGGATTTTATTTATTCTATTATCGGTGAAGAACTCGGACTTTTCGGGGCTTTGATGATTTTAGGATTATATGCTATATTTTTTTTACGGGGTATCATCATAGTTAAAAGAAGCCCGGATTTGTTCAGCAGTTTTCTTGCTTCAGGAATTCTGCTGCTCATCATCTACCAGGCTCTGCTTAACGTCGCGGTTGTTGCCGGATGTATCCCGACCAAAGGATTGCCGCTGCCATTATTGTCTTTTGGCGGATCATCATTAATATTTACCATGGCCGGTATAGGGATTTTGCTTAATATTTCACAGCATCAGAAAAGATAATAGAGATCAGGCTCTGTATGAACAACAAATTGATAATCATTGCTGCCGGAGGAACAGGGGGACATGTATTCCCCGGCATTGCCTTAGGCTATGAATTGAAAAGAAAAAATTATAATGTTCGATTTATTACACGGAAAAATGATTTGTTTATTCCCCTGTTAAATAAACACTCATTTGATTATTCTACCATTAACATACACGGATGGAACCGAAGATTATCTTTTCGAATATTTTCTTCTTTTGCTCTTTGTATAGCATCTTTTTTTAAAAGCTTGCAGATTCTTACAAACTGTAAACCTTCAGCAGTGGTTGGGATGGGGGGGTATGTTTCATTGCCGGTTGTAGTGGCTGCCTGGTTTAAAAACATACCGGTATTAATACATGAGCAAAATATAGTTCCCGGCCTTACGAACAGCATATCATCTTGCTTTGCAAAAAAAATAGCAATCAGTTTTGATGAATCAAAATCTAAATTTAAGTCAAACAAAATTATCGTTACCGGTAATCCAGTCCGGAACGATTTATTGGGTGATGAGCCAAAAAATGCCCAGAAAAATCTGCATATACCCTCAAATAAATTGGTTGTACTGATTTTTGGAGGCAGTCAGGGGGCTTCTTCAATAAATGCACATATGCTGTCTGCTATTAACATAATCGAGAGGACCTCAACAGATAAACCATTTTTTATACACATTACTGGAAAAAAAGATTATGCAAAGGTTTTACAGGCATATACTTCTAAACAAATTCCCGCATTAGTCAAAGATTTCACTAACGATATGGGAATATTATACAGCGCGGCTGATCTGGTTATCTGCCGGGCGGGAGCCTCTACCATAGCAGAATTGATATATATGCAGAAACCAGCAATTCTCGTTCCCTATCCGCATGCAGCCGGAGATCATCAGAAAAAAAATGCCGAATATTTGTTCAATAAAGGCTGTGTCCATATGGCAGCTGATAAAGAATTATCAGGATTGTTTTTAAGTAATACGATCCTGGACTATATGCATAATAAAGATCATTTGTCATCTATGAAAAATAATTACCATCTGCTTGCGAATATTACTGCCAATGCACACACAAACCTAGCCAATGCAGTTGAGTCTATTATTTGACTAAATGATAGTGCTTGTTCTGTAACGTTCAAAAGAGGACGTTGGGAACATAAAGATGGGCTCAATATGAAAGAAGATTATAAAGGCGGAGGATTAATACGCAGCGGAGGTGGTGTCGCCCATGTTTAAACAATGTCCCCTATGTTTGATTACTAATGATGATGGTATTTATGCTGAGGGAATTGCGGTTGTTGCTGATGCTCTTAAATATTTGGCTGAGGTTATTATCGTTGCTCCTGAAAACAATCAATCCGGGGTCAGCCATCGGATCACTTTGAAAGAGAGTATTTTGGTCAAGAAGGTAAAAGAACGAATATCAGGTGTTCAATCATATATTGTTGCAGGTACCCCGTCTGATTGTGTCAGAATTGGGGTCTTTGGATTGGCCCGGTCGCCGATTTCACTCGTGATTTCTGGAGTTAACCAGGGTGCAAATATGGGGGAAGATGTGGTCTATTCAGGCACCGTTGCAGCTGCACGTGAAGGAGCAATGCTTGGTATTCCTTCTATGGCTGTTTCAGTTGCTGATGGTGCATGTACCAGCATTCCACAGGTACAACAGATTATTCGTGAATCTGCGGTCTGGATACTGCATAATAAAAAATATTCAAGAAGTTTTTTTAATATTAATATTCCTGAGCGTATTCCTGATAATAAGGTTCGGTATAAACTAACCAGGTTAGGTAAACGGAATTATTCAACTCGATATGTGAAAAAAGCTTCTCTGTGTCAACAATGGGTGTATAAATTGCAGGAGAAAGTTTCAGGGATTCCTGCGCGCGGCAGTGATATCGGCGAAGTAGAACATGGTTTTGTGTCAATTACTCCAATGACGCTTAATTTTACTGATGAGGCAGTATTGAAAAAATATAAGATAAAAAATATTAATTTATGAAAAAATTTATTTTAATAACCGGAATCTATATAACAGCAGTTTCTGTGTATGCCGGCACGATTGTCTCCGTTACTGCAGTCGGCGATATGCGGTTTAACGGGTATATCGGCGACAAGATTAAAGCACATGGATTTGAGTATCCATTTAAGCAGGTACAAGGAATATTGAGCAGTGCAGATATTGCGTATGGAAACTTTGAATGTGCTATATCATCCCAGGATCTGGCTTTTGAAAAAAAATATGTTTTTAAGGCTGATCCTGAAATGGTTAAAGCCTTAACCGCCGCAGGTTTTGATATCGTTGACCTGGCTAACAATCACAGCGGTGATTACGGGGAAGAATCTTTTATTGAAACTATGCGCGTATTTAAGGAACATGGATTATTGTTTTCCGGTGCAGGCATGAATATTGAGGAGTCCAGAAAACCGGTTATAATCGAACGCAATGGATTAGTGATTGCGTTTCTTTCATATTCGAATACGCTGCCGGATGATTTTTGGGCGACTAAAACATCTCCCGGAGTGACACCGGCTTATCTGGATTATATCTCTGCTGATGTAGGATCGGCTAAAATGAATGCTGATATAGTTGTAGTATGTTATCATGGCGGAGATGAACGTTCTGAGAGGCCTAAACAGTCCCAGATTGATATTGCGCATGCTGCTATTGATGCAGGGGCATCTCTTGTCCTGGGACATCATCCGCATGTCCTGCAAGGAATAGAAATGTATAAAGGTGTTCCAATCATTTACAGCCTGGGAAATTTTATGTTTCTTTCACTGGCCAAACAGTGTTACGACAGTATGATCGTAACCGCGCAGCTGTCTCGTAAAGGAATAGAAACATTGGAGGTCATCCCCGTACGTATTGGTGACGCATGTATTGTGATACCGTCTGATGAGCATAAAATGAAGATTTTACATACGGTCCAGGAATTATCTTATGAACTGGGTACAGATATGGTAATTAAAGACGATTCAGGATATGTACTATTCCCATGAAATTTAGACTCACTTCAAAATTTAAACCAAGCGGTGATCAACCACAGGCAATTGAAGAACTTGTTTCAGGGCTTGATTCAGGTTCAAATGCCCAGGTCCTCTTAGGAGTGACCGGTTCAGGAAAAACATTTACTATTGCTAATGTGTTGGCAAAAGTCAACCGGCCGGCGTTGATCATTTCTCCCAATAAAATCTTAGCTGCTCAGCTCTACGGTGAGTTTAAACAATTTTTTCCTGAAAATGCGGTTGAGTTTTTTATTTCATATTACGATTATTACCAGCCGGAAGCATATGTTCCCCAGTCGGATACCTATATAGATAAAGACGCTTCGATCAATGATCATATTGACCGGTTGCGATTAAAGGCAACCTCATCCTGCCTTGAAAGAAATGATGTTATTGTGGTTGCCTCGGTCTCGTGCATATACGGACTCGGTTCTCCCGAAGAATATAAAAGACAATGTATGCAGATCAGCACGGGAAAGCAGATCAGCCGGAGAGAATTATTAACCGAACTTATACGTATTCATTATCAGCGCAACGATATTGATTTAAAACGGGGATGCTTTAGAGTGCGGGGGAGCAGAATCGATATTTCTACTGCGTATCTTGAAACGGTCTTGAGAGTGGAATTGGAAAATGATGCGGTTGTATCATTGGCTGAAATAGATCCATTAACTTCAAAAACACTGCATGCTAAAGACCAGGCATTTATCTATCCTGCACGTCATTTTGTAACCACCAGGCCGCAGATAGAAGAAGCAGTTGAAAAAATACGGGAAGAATTGAAACAAAGGCTTGAATTCTTAACGGACAAAGGTAAATTGTTGGAAGCCCAGCGGCTTGAACAGCGTACCAGATTTGATATGGAAATGCTTCTTGAAACAGGTTTCTGTCATGGCATAGAAAACTATTCACGGCATTTATCAGGGAGAAACGAAGGGGAACGCCCGGGATGCCTGCTTGATTATTTTCCGGATAATTTTATTGTTATTGTTGATGAATCGCATATAACAGTTCCTCAAATACGCGGCATGTATGAAGGTGACCGGTCAAGAAAACAGACACTGGTTGATTATGGATTTCGTCTGCCGAGCGCACTTGATAACCGGCCGTTACGGTTTAACGAATGGGAAGATCTAACCAAACAGGTTATGTATGTCTCGGCGACTCCGGGCCCGTATGAGTTGAAAAAAACTGAAGGCTCGGTGATCGAGCAGATTATTCGACCGACCGGCCTGGTTGATCCGGAAGTAATTATTCGTCCGATAACGGGTCAAATTGAAGACCTCATGAAGGAAATAGATATTTGTATTAAGAGAAAAGAGCGCGTGCTGGTTACTACGTTAACTAAACGAATGTCTGAAGATTTAACTAAGTATTTACAGGAGAAGAAATACCGGGTTAAATATTTACATTCTGATATTGATGCGCTTAAACGGGTCGAATTAATAAAAGAATTGAGGAAAGGCGAGTTTGATGTGTTAGTCGGCATTAATCTTCTGCGGGAAGGATTGGATCTGCCGGAAGTTTCATTAGTCGCGGTGCTGGATGCTGATAAGGAAGGTTTTCTGCGTTCAGAAACAAGTTTGATTCAGGTTTGCGGACGAGCCGCACGTAATATAGAAGGGAAAGTCTTGATGTATGCGGATGTTCATACCGGCTCTATCCGCAACGCGCTTAAGGAGATGAACCGGCGCAGAAAAAAGCAGGAAGAATATAATACCTTGAATAATATTACACCTAAATCAATAATAAAAGAAATCCAAGAATTCGCAGAATTCCAATATCAGGCACGGACTGATGCGTATAGCATGGTTGCAGAAGAACGTCTGCAGTTTACGAAAACCAAAGATATTCCGAAGCTGCTTCTTGAACTTAGTGATGAAATGAAAAAAGCCGCCGATCGTTTGGATTTTGAGATGGCTGCGGTTATCCGCGATCAGATTAAAGAAATTAAATCGCTGAAATTAAAATCTCCTTTTTTAGCCTAAGAAATGATATTGGGATAAGAACCGAGATGAAAAAGAACAACATTTATTCGGTTTATCTCCAGGCCAAAATCTTTGGCAGGAGGTGTAAGTTTATTAATTATTAGATATGAAATTGGATTGCAGAAAAAAAATGAGAATAAAATGCAAAATAAACGTAAAGTTTTTGTAAACTTCTACCCCCCTTGTGGAATTTAACTGTACAGTTATAATTGGTTTGTAAGGTTAGAATAGTTAAAATAATTGGGAGGGAAACCTGTCATGAAACAAAAAGTATTAGTTGTTGATGATGAGCCGGATATTTTACGGGTAGTTAAAGATCTTCTCGAAGGGGAAGACTATGCGGTTTCAACGGCTAAAAATGCTCATGAGGCATTTAAAAAAATAAAAGAATCCAAACCCCAGTTAATCATACTGGATCTTAAACTTCCCGGAACCGATGGGTTAGAGATTTGCCGGACGCTTAAAGGAGAAGAGCGGACCAAAGATATATCAGTAATCATATTAAGCACTAAATCCGAAGATTCTGATAAGATTGTGGGTCTCGAGATTGGTGCTGATGATTATGTAACTAAACCATTTAATGCAGGAGAGCTCGCCGCGAGGGTTAAAGCGGTTTTACGGAAAAATCACCGCAAGGAAGAATACGGCACGATTTTAAAGTCCGATGAACTGCAGATCAATTTAAATGAACGCTCGGTTACTCTGCGGGGAAAATCATTGTCCCTTACCAAGAAAGAGTTTGAATTATTATGTCTCTTTATGAAGAAAAAAGACCGGGTATTAAATCGTGCGTTCTTGATCGAGAGTATCTGGGGATACGAGTATTTCGGTACCACACGAACCGTTGATGTGCATGTTAAAAGTCTGCGTAAAAAACTGAACAAATACAGCAGTCATATCATTACCGTCGGCGGTATGGGGTATAAATTCGAAGATTAATAATACCCTGGAACCACGGTTATCAGATAATATCTCCGCGCTTTCATTTCATAATACTTATCCTACTGTACCTCTCTGTAACAGGTAATGTTTTTGTGACAAATAATCAAAATAAATCCATTTAAATTCATTTATTTTCGATTACTTTACAAATATTTTACAGGATCTTAATACATTCCTAATATGCCTATGCTATAATTATATTGAAAGATGAGAATAAATTAATTTTAACCAGGGGAGAACATAACCATGGATACACACAAACAAGATCGATTGGATGCTCCGGAGCAGATCAATATTCTTGCGGTTGATGATGAACCATCATTGCTGAGGGTTTTAAAAGATATTTTTGAAGCAAGTAGTATGGTTATGATTCCGGCGATGTCTGCCGAAGAAGCATACGAAAAAATAAAAACATGTTCCCCTCATCTGATTATTCTTGAT
>JBDRMW010000045.1:0-10191 GCA_043811735.1 bacterium | reverse complement strand
GCCAAGTCCAAGGGCGCCAAGGGCATTAATCTCACGGGCATGTGCTTTAGGCAGTTTAATGTTTATCCCGGGTTGAGAAATAAATGTGGAGGAAAGCATAAAAAATATAAGCAGTAAAAAAACAATATCTGCCAAAGGGGTCACGTCAATCTGTAAAATTGACCGGTGAATCCGCCGGCGATTAATTCTCAAGGTTTATCTCCACACATATGATAATTAGTATGCGTACCAAAAACATCTTAAGTTCAATTGATTAATTAGTAAATTTAATGTAACATTTGTATATTTTATTGTCAATTCTTAAATTAGCATGAAAAATAAGCACACGAAAAAGAGACCGCACAAGAAGATACATTCTTTGTATGATCTGATAACGATCATGCGCAGGCTTAGAAGCCCCCGGGGATGTGCCTGGGACCGGGAACAAAATCACGAAAGCCTCCTTCCCTACCTTTTTGAAGAAGCGCATGAAGTAAAAACTGCTGTAAGGAAGAAAAATTATATTAATCTGCAGGAAGAATTAGGAGATGTTCTTCTTCAAATATTATTTCACGCACAGATTGCATCAGAACACGGCCGTTTTACTATGCAGGATGTTCTAAATACACTCGCAGATAAATTAATACGCCGCCATCCCCATGTGTTCGGGAATCTGATAGTTTCTTCTACCAAAGACATAATCACTAACTGGCATAAGATAAAAAAGACGGAGAAGAAAAAACAGCGTTACTAGTTTTTTACCAAGGAAAGATTTTCTGCCCCCATTCATCATCTTCGTAATATATGACTTTTAGTTTCATGTCTGAAGGGATTTTAGCTGATCCGATTATATTCGGGGCTAATTCAGTCTGGATCTCTACTTCATTGTCTTCCAGGCGGACCGAAATAACCGATGACGGCACATGAATCAACTCGCTGCCTGACCTGCCGCCCATTAACCTTCCCAAGTATTGCGCAATATCCCGCTCATCAACAATCTGTGAATATACAACCACCCCTTCGGTCAACTCACATGCCGGTAAACCGTCCTGGTCTTTTTTTAAACAAACTTTTAATTTTAATCCGTTAAAGTTATTTTCATTATGGTCATGCTCGGGAGGCTGAATATTATCTTCCATCACCTGTTCTAAATGCCTAAACTGCGTTAAGTTTACTTCTTCACGATCTATAAGCAGTTTAATATACTGCTCGGCTTCTGATTCAGCCGTGCGGTATATTGCAGATAAATGATCTTGTATTAACGACGTAAACGTGCGGATAATATCTTCGGTTCGAGCTTCCTGAAATGCAGCATACAGCAGATGGCTGTCGGCTTGAGCAAAACTCTCATAAAAAAACTGCTCGATCTCCTGTGACACGGGACGGAGAGATCCATCCTGCAGGCGGTATGCGAATATTTGCTTTTCAAAAATTACCCATTGCATATGAAGATCTGTTTCAAAAACAATCGGATTATACGTAATGACCGTATGTATACGCACTACCTTATACGTTCTAATATTTACAATGACAATGAATAAACCAAAAAGATTATTATTAGTCTGACAAAATTTACCTTTAACCACCACAAAATCGCGGAGAAGAGATCCGATATTCCGTATCGCTTTTTGAAGATCGTACTGCACCGCTTCTAAGGCAAGCTCTGCTTGTCCTTCGTCACAGCCGGCTTCTTCAATAAGCAGGCGGATTTTTTCTTTCATATGTTCCCCAATACAATCAAATGATCATCATTCCAAGACGCAGCGTTGTTGGCAAGTAAATTTATTTTAGATACAAGATAGGATACAATTGTACATTTTTACAATCAAACAAATCAAGCCCAATTTCGTTGTTCGTTTTTCGTTATTCGTTATTCGTAAAAGTCAAAGTCGAACAACGAACCACGAAAAACAAATAACGAACTACGCCCGCGGGTGTGCTTTATCATAAACCGATTTTAATCTATCCATTGAAACATGTGTGTATATCTGCGTGGTAGAAAGGCTCTGATGGCCGAGCATTTCTTGAACGCTCCGCAGATCACAGCCTCTATTTAACAGATGGGTCGCAAAACAATGCCGGAGAGTATGAGGGCTTATATGTTTGGCAACTGCCGCACGGGTAAGACAAGAATCTAATATTTTTCGTACCCCCCGGGTAGAGAGCGCCGTACCGCGTGCATTGATAAAAAGTAATTTTGTCTGATGCGGTTGTTTCTTAATTATTTTTAAGCGGATCGGCAAATATGCTCGTATCACGCGAAGTGTTTGATCTCCAACGGGAATCAACCGTTCTCGTGAACCTTTACCGAATACGGTTATCATGCCGCCGATAAAATCTATATCTTCAACACAAACTCCTACGATCTCAGCCACCCGTAAGCCGCTTGAATACAACAGTTCAATCAGTGCTCTATTCCGGATTGAGAGATGGCCAGTTGTTGAACTGATTGATTCTAAAAGTTTAGAAACATCCTGTTCATTTAAAATCACGGGGATATGTTTTGGTTTTTTTATACCCGGCATTGATTCAACCGGATTACCGTTCGGCAGCAGTTCTTCACGGTCAAGAAATTTAAAAAACGATTTTAATGCGTATATTTTGCGCGAAATCGTAGATAAACTGTTTTTTTTTGCTTTAAGACGGCCGATATAATCACGAATCATTATACGGGTAACTGCGCCTGCAGATATATGCTGTTTAGTGCCGCCCAGATATGCATCAAATTCTTTTAAATCAGTGCGGTAGGCTTTTACCGTATGCAGGCCGTATCCTCGTTCAGACCGGATAAACAACAAAAACCGCACAATATGATTTTTCATATGTTACCTGGCAGTGCATGTTCTTCTATGTATGGTAAAATATTATTGGTTTGGCTGGCAATACTTATTTTTTAAGGTGTTGGCGCATCAGCGTATGTATTGATTGTTTCTTGATCTGCTTTTTTGATATTGCGGCATTTGGGGAATCCTGAACAGGCAAGGAAATGCCCTCGTTTACCAACACGTAAATACATCGGACGCAGGCATTTTTCACATTTTTTATCAGTGGTTTTAGGATCGGGACGAACAATTTTATTGCCGTCTTTATCTATTGAATACGTTGTTTTACATTGCGGGTACGCACTGCAGGCTAAAAATTTACCGCGCCTGCTCATCTTAATCATTAATCTCTCGCCGCATTTATGGCAGGTATCCTCAATAAGCAGTGCCTCTTCTTCACCATTTTCATTGAGTGATATTTTATTTTTGCAGGCCGGATATTTCTCACATGATAAATATTGGCCGAATCTGCTGAACCGGTGAATCATTGCTCCGCCGCAGACCGTACATTTTTTATCGGTCATTTTTGGTTCAGTTGCAACTTTTTTCATATTTTTCTCAGCAACTTTCAATGCAGCCATAAATGGGGCGTAAAACTCTAATATAACCGTCTGCCACTCCTGCTTGCCTTCCGCAACTACATCTAATCGTTCTTCAACGCGTGCGGTAAACGATACATTAACAATCTCTGGAAAATATATTTTCAGGTTATCATTTACGAGCGTACCTAATTCAGTTGGATAAAATCTTCTTTGCTCAAGCCGCACATACCCGCGTGTAATAATAGTTTTCATCGTAGGCGCATAGGTAGACGGCCTGCCGATGCCGTATGATTCCATGGTGCGTATCAGGCTTGCTTCATTATACCGAGGCGGCGGCTCAGTAAAATGCTGATCAGGCAGTAATTTAATCAGCATCAGTTTTTCTTGTTCAGAAACTGCCGGCAATAAGCGGTCCGTATCATCTTGATTATCTTCTTTAACCTCATATACTTTAAGAAATCCGGGGAATTTAAGCACCCGTCCTGATGCGCGTAATCCATAATGAGTCCTGGCGTGGGCATCAATGATAACCGTAACCGTGTCATATACCGCTTCCTTCATTTGGCTTGCTACAAAACGCTGCCATATAAGCTGATACAGTTTAAACTGATCTTGATTTAAATATTCTTTCATAAGTTCCGGCGTCCGAAGAACGCTGGTGGGATGTATCGCTTCGTGTGCTTCCTGCGCACCTTTTACTTTGGTCTTATATAAACGCGGTTTTGAAGGAAGATACTCATGGCCGATATGCTCAGATATAAACTCTGCTGTTTCTTTACGGCTGCCTGCCGCCACATGTAATGAATCAGTACGCATATAGGTAATAAGACCCATGCCGCCTTCAGGAAGCATGACCCCTTCATACAAACTCTGCGCAATCATCATGGTCCGCGAGGCTGAAAACCCGAGCCGATGCGAAGATTCCTGCTGTAATGTTGAGGTAATAAAAGGAGGGAGCGGATTTCGCAGGCGCTCTTTGCGCTCAATATTTTTTATGGTGTAGGCTGCTTTTTCAAGGTCTGCACATATTTCATCAACCTGTTCCTTATTGGTAAGCCCGAGTTTTTCTAATTTTTCCCCTGCGGCTTCAAAGAGATTTGCTTTAAAAACATCCTTTTTAGTATTAGACAGTTCGGCTTCAACCGTCCAATATTCATCAGCTTTAAAATCGTTAATCTCTTTTTCGCGATCACAGACGAGCCGTACGGCAACTGACTGAACACGCCCCGCAGATAATCCTTTATAGATTTTTTTCCATAACAAGGGGGATAGTTTATATCCTACTATACGGTCCAGCACACGCCGGGCCTGCTGGGAATAGACTAGATTTGAATCGATTCCCCGGGGATGAGCTATTGCTTTTTTTATGGCTTCAGGGGTAATCTCGTGGAACGTAATACGCTTAAACTTGTCCTTATCAAGTTTTAACGCTTCCATTAAATGCCAGGCGATCGCTTCACCTTCACGGTCAAAATCAGTTGCCAGATAAATAATATCCGATTTTTCGCTGATTGTTTTAATATGGGCAATGTTTTTCTTAGCTTTGGGGATTATTACATAGGTAGGTTCAAAATCTTTTTCTTCATCTATGCCTAACGACCTGCCCGGTAAATCGCGGATATGCCCGTACGAACTTTTAACCGTATAGTTTTTACCCAGATATTTTTTTATTATCTTTTCTTTGGTCGGTGATTCAACGATCACTAAATATTTTTGTTTTTCCATCAGCACAGACACCTTGCATTAGTATATACATATTTTTTACCCGGCAGTTCCTTAATAACACCTTTCATATGAAGATCCAGGAGCATCTGCGTTAACACCCCGTACGGCAATCCTGAAATCATCAATAATTCATCAATATAATGCGGTTCCCATTTAATATATTCAACTATTTTTTTCTCATCGTCGGTAAGGGTATGCTCAAACAAATCATTCTGTGCGGCTTTACCCGTTTTATTATTTTTAAATTCAAACATATCTTCCATAATATCTGCTCCCGAAGTTACCGGGCGGGCTCCCTGCCGCAGCAGCCAATTACTGCCTTGACTTAACGCATGAAACGGATTACCCGGAACCGCAAAGACTTCTCTTCCCTGGTCAAGTGCGCACCGCGCGGTAATAAGCGCACCGCTTTTTAATCCAGCCTCAATCACAATGACTCCTAAACTTAAGCCCGAAATAATCCTGTTCCGGCGGGGAAAATGCATCCGGTCAGGGATCGTCCGCATGCAAAATTCACTTACCACAGATCCGTTTTCACTTATCATTTTCAACAAGTCTTTATTTTCCGGCGGATAAGCGACAGATAATCCACATCCCAACACGGCAATAGTATTGCCTTTAGCAGCAATCGTTGCGGCATGCACTTCCGTGTCAATACCCCGGGCGCATCCACTGACCGTCCCCATGCCGTACCTTACCAAATCCTGCGCAAGAAGCCGCGCCGCTGATTTTCCTACATACGTCGGCTTCCTGGTGCCGACTAATCCAATCAGATTTTTTATAAACGTTAAGTCCCGCCCTTTAACATACAACACCGGGGGCGGATCAGGAATATGTGCTAACGCGTCAGGATATTCTGCATCCGTACGCACGACGATGCGCACCTGCTGTGCTTCTATATCACGCAATTCATTTTCAAGAATCTCGTCAGTATGCAGAAAAGAATATATCGCCTCTGCAATATTCAGCGGAAATCCGGCTGCTTCGCAGAGATCTCCTTTGGTTGCACTGCGGACATTCTGCGCTCCTTTAAAAACGCGCAATAACGTCTCAAACCGACGCGGGCCGATCTGCGGCACCATATTCAAAAATATTTGTGCGGATTTTTCGTCGATACAATTCATAGGTTAAATTATAAAACTCTATACTTATATAAAACAAATAACGAATTATGTCAAGTAATTAATATTATGGAGTTTACCCGTTTTTTATGTACACATGCAAATAATGTCAGGGGATAATTTGGGAACGAATAAAAATTTTAGGATTTTTTGTGAAAAAATTCGGAAACTTTGTTCGATCTGTCTGACGGTAAAAAAGTCATCGACTTTTTTACCGGAGTTATCGAACAACCGAATTTTATCACAAAAAATCCGTTAAGAAATTTTTCTTCGGTTAACAGATTATCCCCTGACATTATTTCACATTTCCTACATATATTTTTATCCACTTTTCAATGCATATCACACATATGGATTAAAATAACGGGTAAACTCCTCCTGGGATAATTATACCAATTGCACTTCTTGATGCTTACCTGGAATCATTGCAGGTACGCCGATTGATTGGACAGCTTCACATAATCTTTCTGACTGGCTTAATTCACCATGCACAATAAAAACATTTTTAAGATGCTTTTTGCTTTCCTTGACAAAATTAAGCAGGGAATCCTTATCCGCATGAGAACTGAATTCTTCCATTACCACGACTTCAGCATTTAGCTGATACGGCCAGCCGAAGATATTTACCATTTTCTGTTTTTCAACAATTCTTCTTCCCAATGTATTTTCAGCCATATAGCCGACTATGATGATGGTGTTTTTTGAGTTTTCAATATTATTTTTCAGATGATGCAGTATTCTGCCGTTTTCACACATGCCTGAAGCTGATATAATAATCATAGGCCCTGAGATATTATTAAGTTCTTTTGACTGTTCAACATTGCGGATATACGTGATATTCTTATTCCCAAAAAGATCGTTTTCTTCTTTAAACATTTTCTTGGTATCTGCATCAATGTATGACCAATGATCTCTAAACACATCGGTAATATTGACCGCTAGGGGGCTGTCAACATATATGGGAATATTTTTTATTTTTTTATTTTTCAGCAGCCGCGCCAGAAAATAGAGAAGCTCCTGCGCGCGCTCCAGCGCAAATGTGGGAATGATGATTTTCCCGCCCCGCTTAACGGTCCGGGCAATAACATTCTGCAGATTTTGTTCTGCTGTATCGATTTTTTTATGCGATCTTCCTCCATAAGTGCTCTCGATAATCAAATAATCAATCACATTGGGAATTTCGGGATTTCCTAAGTAGGGAAGATTCGCCCGTCCTAAATCAACCGCATATGCTAATCTGATATTATTCTGCCCGGTCTTTATTTCAAGCAGGGGAATAGATGAGCCCAGGATATGGCCTGAATCATAAAAGGTCAGATCAATATTGGGCAGGATCGCATGTCTTTTATGGTAATCGGCTTTTTTTAAGTATCTGATAGACCGCTCAGCTTCATACTTGCTGTATAAGGGATTGCGCAGCGGCAGCCCGCGTCTTCGATGGATTTTATTGAGATATTTTATATCCTCCTCCTGCACGTGACCGCTGTCAGGAAGCATATATTTACATAATTCCTTAGTAGACGGGGTTAAATATGCATGTGACCTGAATCCTTTTTTAACTAAAGTCGGGAAATTACCGCAATGATCGATATGTGCATGGGAAATTATACATGCGTTAATGCCGGATGGTTCAAATGGAAACTCGGAATTTATCTGATAAAACTCTTCCCGGCGGCCCTGGAAGAGTCCGACATCCAAAAGCAGCCTGCTTCTGTCGGCGGTCACCAGATGCATTGATCCGGTTACCGTGCGAACCCCCCCGCAAAATTTAATTTTTACACTCATATGGCTTATCTCCTGCGCGTTTTAGAAAGTAATCTTAAGATTTCAAGATACAGCCACACCAGGGTTACGAGCAATCCAAACGCGCCGTACCATTCCATGTATTTAGGAGCACCTGAGCGTGCACCTCGTTCAATAAAATCAAAATCAAGAACCAGATTAAGCGCTGCAATGGCAACCACCACCAGGCTGAATATAATTCCTGCCGTACCGCTTTCATGTATAAAACTAATGCCGGAACCAAAAAAACTCATAACTAAGTTAACTATATATAAGAGGAAAATCGCTCCGGTAGCCGCGACAATGCCTAACCTAAAATTATCCGTTACCTTAATCCATCGTGATTTATATGCCATAAGCAGACAAAAAAGCGTGCCAAAGGTCAGCCCCACCGCCTGAAACACAATGCCCGGGTATTTTCGTTCAAATACTATTGAAATCCCGCCTAAAAAAAATCCTTCTAAGACCGCATAGACAGGGGATGTGATCGGTGCCCACGGTTTATTGAAAATAGTAAGCAATGCAACAATAAAACCGCCTATGACAGCCGGAAATAAAAACGGCATAAATTTTTCCGGGTCATTCCATGTCAGAGATGCACAAAAAACAACCAGCCCAAGCAGAACAAATGTTTTGTTAACCGTGCCCTGGATACTCATCGCGTTTGTTGAATCATACGAACTTACATTCTGAAACGTAGTTGCTCGCAACGCTGGATTTCCCGATCTCATCATAATACCCCCCCTTACAACTGATTATTATTTTTTTAAACCTTATACCATGGGCATAAAAGCACAATCAACAGTGATATAATCATGGTAACCATGCCGATCAGCAAGCCTATTTTAAGCCAATAGAGAAAACTGATCTTGGAACCCACTCGTTTTTCATATATTCCCATTGCAATAATATTAGCGGTCGAACCGATAACGGTAATATTTCCCCCAAAACATGCGCCAAAAAGAAGCACCCACCAGAATGGTTGAATATTAGTGTATATTAAATCAAAATTCTTCACAATCGGAATAAATGAAGCGACCACAACCACATTTGCCAGCAGGCTGGATAAGAGACCGCTTGAAAAAAGAATTATGCCCAGCAGCAGATTTGTTCCCTGCCCCGATGCCTGGATTATTTTTTCCGCAAGAACAGCGGCTACACCCGAACTCTGCAGCACACCTGCCTGAATAAATAAAAACATAAAAAACAAGAGGGAGTCCCATTCGACTTCATGTTCTACGTAATATTGCGCTTTATCATGCCGGTACAGCATGACAATCCCGGCAGAAATAATCGGAAGAATCATAAGGAGCGCATTTTTATCAACCCCAAATAAGTTTTCTATATGATGGTGAAAAGCAATGAAGAGGATCGTTATGCCGAATATCCCCATGCTGATTTTAGTTTTTCGATCAGGCGGAATACGGATTAATGACAAAAAAAACTCATTGTTTGATATATCTTTAAGTTTACCGGAAATGTCATGTAGATATTTTCGATATATAAAAAGAAGTATTCCGCCGGTGACCGCAAGGATAATAACTGATACCGGCAGTGCATATATAATAAAATCCTGGAACGAGAGCTGTCCGCGTGCAGCAATTAAAATGCCGATCGGATTACCCAATACCGTGGCAGCTGACCCTATGTTTGTTGCAAGTATTGATGACAATATAAGCGGGGTCGGCTTTATCTCCAAAAAATCACAAATATCAAGGATAATGGTTACCATAATAATGATTGAGGTAACCTCGTCCATCAATGCAGTTAAAAACGCAGAGATACACATTATGAGCAATAATAATTTTCTCCCGGATAAATTTTTAGTTCGTAAAATAGCCATGATAATCCAGGAGAAAAAACCTGCTTCTTTCATCATGCCTACTAAAATCATCATACCTATTAAGAAAAGGATTACATCCAAAGAGGCAAATTTAATAAAGTCTTCCAGATTGACCGCATTGATTAAAAGTAAAATTCCGCTCCCTATAAAAACAAAACTTAATCTTAATTTCCAAAAAAGCAATGTCCCCATAATTGACATGGTAAATACAGATATGATTATTGAGTGGCGCAGGTCAAGCCCGATAATTGTATTGGCATATCCAACAATAACAGAAAGAATGATTAAACCGGCAAGTCTTTTTTTATTATTCATACGTGTACATTATATATATTTTCAATTATAAGTTAAAGTATATAAAATAAAAAAACTTTAAA
>JBDRMW010000044.1:0-13331 GCA_043811735.1 bacterium | reverse complement strand
CCTGACATTATTTGTATGTATAAATAAAAAACGGGTAAACTCCACCTTCTTTATTATGTTGATAAAAATTAGTATTTATGATAATATAAAAAATTAAATAAACATAAAGGAGATGCGGCATGAAAGATTCAATAAGCAGTTATATTGATAAATTATCGCGGATAAATATTGAATTATGGCATGAAGAAGATAAGGCGCGCTTAACCGATGATGCAGAGGTGGTGAAGGCAAAAAGAAGAATAGATGCGCTTAATCAGCAGCGCAATGACTGCATTGAGGAGATTGATGTTGAATTTTTAAAATCTATTGGTAAAAAAAATGGCTGAAACAATAGGGAGTATCGTTGATAAAATAACTATCATTGATTTAAAAATATTTCATATGCATGAACAATTGAAACGATCGGATATTCCACGGGCTCATGCGGTTTCCTGCGGTCAACGGCTAACGGTATTGGAAACGCAAAAAAATGATTTATGCCGGGAACTCGACAAACTTGTTCAAGATGCAGTTCAGGGGAGAAAAAAAATAAAAATATACAGGCAGTATAAAATGTACAATGACCCCGCATATAAAACTTCTTCAGGGAAAGCATCTTGAAAAAATACAGAAATTATTTTATTTTAATTGGATTGTTTATTGTTCTGCTCATTATCAATGTAGTATGGATTAAGCTTGATCTAAGGCCTCCTGCATGGGATCAATCTACTCATTTCTTATTAGGCTATGAATATCTGCACGCATTTCGTGAATTTAATATCTGGAAGATCTTAACCGTTTCCAATTTTTATCCACCGTTGTATCATATATCACTCGTTCCGTTTATCGCGACAGCTCCATCGGTTGATTCAGCGGTGATGGTTAATTTTGTGTATTTAGCTATTGCTCTCGGTTCATTATATGCGCTGGGAAGTTTAATTTTTAATGAGAACGTAGGTCTTCTTGCTGCCGTATTGCTGGGTTTGTTTCCTTTTATACAGGTGATGACCCGGGAATGTATGATTGATCTGGCCCTGACCGCCTGGGTCTGTCTGTCAATGCTGCTGCTGATACGATCACGGTATTTCATGTCAAGTAAATATAGTTTTTTCTTTACCTGTGCAGCTGCAGCAGGTATGCTTACTAAATGGAATTTTATTTTTTATATAAGTATTCCCCTGCTGGTTTGTATGTACCGTGCACGGCCTGATCATAAGCGAAAAGCATGGCTTTCTATCTTAGGAATTGCTATTCTCTCTAGTCCCTGGTATCTGGTAAATGCGGCGCAAATTATCCGCAAAGGAATGCGCTATGTTGCCATCGGCGGAGTTGAGGGTGATCCCCGGATTTTTACGATGTCATCACTTCTCTGGTACCCGCTTTCATTGGGGGAACAGATCTTTATTCCGGCGATGCTCATTTTCCTTTGGGCATTTATTCTTCTTATCATGAAACCGCAAAAGGGAAAGTGGCTGCTTCTTCTGTGGACCTGTGTTCCGGCAGGTATACATACATTGATGAGCAATAAAGATATCCGTTACACCTTGCCGGTCCTGCCGGCTGTTGCATTGATTATAGCGGTATGGCTGTTGCGGGATGGACAAAAACCTTATGCAAAAAAACTATGGATAACATCTTTTCTTGTGATCTTAAGTTTAGAGACGATTCATGCCTCATTCGCCGTGCCGGGATGTATACCCAGAACTTCATTTTTTGTACTGCACAAAAATCAGGTTATGTTTAATCCTCAGCCGTACCAGTCTGATACCTGGAAGCATAAAGAAATCTGCGATCAATTAACGGCTGAAATCTCTGAAGATGAACAGAGACCTGTTAATGTGACCGTTGTTGCTAATCATCCATACGTGCATGGAGCGAGCCTGCGGACATATGCTCGTATTCACCAGCTGCCATTAGTGTTTAATGGATATACAAAACGGCTGGGAGAATTTACCGATTTTATTATTTTTAAAACCGGCAACCGCGGCCCGGCATTTACGCTGGGTAAGATCAATCAGGCTGCGGAAGCAATTGGTGATCCCCGCAGTCAGGTTAACAGGAATTTTAAATTATTTTCTTCCATACCATTACCGGATGGGTCTTACGCAGCGCTCTATAAAAGATCGGTTACGCCGTACGCAGGACCCCTGGCAACGCAGATGGAGTTACATTTTAATTCAATTAAATATAAGAAATTTGAAGCAGCACAGGTGAATCTTTATATAGAATCTGACAGCTTAGAATCCGCTCAGAAAGGCGATTTTAAACGGCTGCATCTTTCAAGTAATTCACTGCAATATAAAGGATTATTACTGCATGATTTAGCTGTCAATTTTGATCATATAACGATTGATCTCCCGGTTTTGCTGGAACAAAAGGAAGTTTTTTTTCTCAATGTAGATAATATTGAATTAAGCGTAAGATTAAAAGAAGAAAGTCTCATATCATATATACAGCAAAAATGCAGGTGCTTAAAAAATCTGACCATCCGTATGAATGAGGATAAGATTGTATGCAGAGCACGCGGATATGGCATACCGATTTCGTTTGTACTGCGGTCGGGGATAGATGCCAGGCGCGAATATCTTTGGACAGAACTGAGCAAATTAAAAATCATGCATATACCGATCCCCTCGATTGTATATGCAGCACTCATAAATAGAGAATTTTCTTTGATGCCCGGCCATGAATTGCCGTTTCGTTTGGGGTTAAAACAAATTGTCATCACAGAGGGGAGTGTTATTATCCAATGAAATCATTGATATCCTTGGTCATACCTTGCTATAACGAAGAATCCAATATCCCGAAAGTTTTAAAAGATGCGAACCGTGCGTTAGATCACGTGAGCCGTATGTATGAAATAGTTGTAGTAAATGACGGGAGCAGTGATAAGACCCTGCAGATTGTTGAAGAGATTGCCGCAGCTAATAATAAAGTAAAAATTGTTACGCATCTGCAGAATGAAGGATATGGAGCAGCGGTAATGAGCGGGCTGAAAGCTGCTCAAGGAGATTATATCCTCATGGTTGATGGAGACGGGCAGTTTGATATGCGTGAATTAAGCTACATCATAAAGGGCCTTAAATATGCGGATATAGTGATCGGATACCGCCTGAAACGCAGCGATCAATTAATGCGGAAGATTAATTCGTTGATTTTTAATTGGTCGGTGCGTATTTTTTTTGGGTTATGGGTGAAAGATTTAAACTGTTCAATGAAAGGTTTTCAGCGGGAGGTAGTTGAACGTCTTGAGGTCCTGTCACTGGGAGCTCTTATTAATGCAGATATTCTTACCCAGTCAATTCGTAAAGGGATGAAAGTTGTGCAGGTGCCCGTTCATCATTTTCCGCGCACCTCAGGGAATCCTACGGGAGGGAATCTGCATGTAATTATGAAATCATTGTATGAATACAGCAGGCTTTTTATTCGGGAATTTCCGCTTCGCTGGAAGGAGTTTACCTTTAAACAGCGGACCGCAATCGGATTTGTATTGGCTGTAATTATGCTGCTGTTTTCTAAACCTGTTTTTGGGCTGCACTTTGCGGCCGGATTGGGGATCTCTCTGGCAGGACTGCTCGTGCGAAACTGGGCGGGCGGATACTTAAAAAAAACAAAAGAACTTGCCTGCTCAGGCCCCTATGCATATGTCCGTCATCCTTTGTATTCCGGCAGCGTGCTCTTGAGCCTGGGATTTTGTTTTATGATCAGTAATGCGGCATATGTATTTTTAACCATATTGTTTTGGATCTTATTTTTAGGATTTTTTATTGGTGTGTATCGGCTTAAAATAGCAGAAGAAGAAAAACACCTAAAAAAAATATTTCAGGAAGAATATGATCTGTATATACAGAAAGTTCCCAGATATATTCCTCTGGGTAAGAAGTATACGAAGAATCAACGGCCGTTTGACTGGGGATTATGGCGGAAAAATAAAGAGTATAACAGCATTATTGGTTTTAGCTTAGCGTTAATAATACTGCTGATAAAATTGAGATCATAGGTCTAAAAAAAATAAGGTTTATTTATCAATAAAGATTTGTTAAAATAACTCGTTATGAAAAATATGTTGAAAATTCTTGAGAAGTTTAAAAACACCCCGATTTTAGTCGTCGGTGATCTTATGATCGATAAATTTATTTGGGGTGAGGTCTCCCGCATATCTCCGGAAGCCCCGGTTCCGGTTCTTGAAACAATACGTGAGACCTGGGCACCGGGCGGTTCAGGGAATGTCGTGCAAAACTTAGCATCACTTGGTTTACAAGTATACGCGGCAGGAGTGATAGGTGCTGACCGTGATGGTGCGACGCTTATACAGAGGTTTAAGAAGCAGCATATACATGTCGGCGGTATTGTTGCTGATCGGGAACGGCCGACCATAATTAAATCGCGCATTATTGCCCGTAATCAGCAAGTCTTAAGATTAGATGTTGAAAAAGTGCAGAAAATTAATGCAGCTGTTTTAAAACGCATAACAAGCTATCTGCATGAAAAGATTCCTCTGTGCAACGCAGTAATAATCTCTGATTATGGCAAGGGAGTGGTGACGAAAGAATTAGTGCAGTCTGCGATAAAACGAGCACGGTCTTCTCATGTGCCCATTATGGTTGATCCTAAAATCGAACATTTTCAACAGTATAAAAATATTACCTGTATGACACCTAATCTTAATGAAGCGCAGCGCGGTATGAATATTTATAAAGTTAATGATAAAAAAGCGCTGTATGCATTAGGCGCTGCGATTGTGAAGAAATTAAATTGTGAATCAGTTCTTATTACCCGTGGTGAGCATGGCATGGATTTGTTTCAACGAAATAAAAATCCTAAGCATATACCGGTTACAGCTCGTGAAGTCTTTGATGTGACCGGCGCCGGGGATACGGTTATATCAGTATTAACCGCTGCTATTGCCTGCGGAGCAGATTTAGTAACCGCATCGATATTGAGCAGTTATGCGGCAGGTTGTGTGGTTGCCAAAGTCGGGACTGCGCCGGTTACCATACAAGAATTATCTGACACGATTACAAGGACATCTCCTTAAACAGCATGGAAATTATTGGTGTTATTCCTGCGCGGTACAACTCAACGCGGCTTCCCGGCAAACCGCTTATCCGGATTCAGGGAAAACCGCTTATACAATGGACCTATGAAAATGCCTTAAAATCAAACATGCTTTCACGGATTATTGTTGCTACCGATGATCGTAGAATTTTTAGAGTTGTTCAGATGTTCGGGGGCCAGTCAATCCTCACTTCGTCTCGATGCAGAACGGGAACGGACAGAATTGCCGAGGTTGCTTCAAAGATAAAAGGAGATATTTTTGTTAATATACAGGGCGATGAACCGCTGATACATTATTCGATTATTAACCGTATCGTACGGGAGCTGATTAAAAATAAATCATTGCAAATGGTTACCGCTGCCGTGCCCATCACAGAATTACGCCAGTTAAAAGATCAGAATAATGTTAAAGTGGTCTTAAATAGAAAAGGTTTGGCTCACTATTTTTCCCGTTCTATTATTCCTTTTCCCCGGGATTGTACAGATTTAACCCGCGCATTAAAAAGGAAGTATTTCTTAAAACACTGCGGTATTTATGCATACAGGCGTGACTTTGTGTGCAAATTCAGAAGGTTATCAAAAAGTTTTAATGAACATATCGAAAAGCTTGAACAGCTTCGTGTCTTAGATTATGGATATAATATTAAAGTATTACGCACTCAATTTGACTCTCTGGGTGTTGATACCAAACATGATGTCAAAAAAATAAACCGCATGTTAAAACCTAAAACAAAAGAAGGATAATTTTAAAAAATGACCAAATTTATCTGTGTAACAGGAGGAGTTGTTTCATCGCTGGGGAAAGGGATTGCAGTTTCAGCGTTAGGCAATTTATTAAAAGCACGCGGATTGAAACTTACCATACTAAAATGTGATCCGTACATCAATGTCGATCCGGGTACGATGAATCCGTATCAGCATGGTGAGGTTTTTGTCACCAGCGATGGTGCTGAGACTGATTTGGATTTGGGACATTATGAACGTTTTATTGATATAAACATGAGTAAAAGCAATAATATTACCAGCGGCTTGATCTATGATTCAGTTATTCAGAAAGAGCGGAGAGGGGAATTTTTGGGCAAGACGATCCAGGTTATTCCTCATATAACTGATGAGATCAAGTCTCGTATCCGCGCATTAGCGCCGGGGCATGATATTGTATTGGTTGAACTCGGCGGCACGGTCGGTGATATTGAGGGTCTGCCTTTCTTGGAAGCGATCCGTCAATTAAAACAGGACGTGGGCCCTGAAAATATGTTATATATTCATCTGACGCTTATACCCTATATTAAGACTTCCGAAGAGCTCAAAACCAAACCAACTCAGCACAGTGTCGGTGAACTGCGCAGAATAGGTATTGATCCTGATATTATTTTGTGCAGGACTGAGCGGGCACTTTCTAAAGATATCAAAGAAAAAATAAGTCTTTTCTGCAGTGTGGTCCGGGAAGCAGTGATTGAAGCGCGTGATGTAAAAACTATTTATCAGGTTCCGCTTAGTTTTGAAATGGAAGGCTTAGATGAGCTGGTTCTTCTTATGCTTCAACAGCGTTCACATAAAGCAGACATGAATTCCTGGAATGCATTGGTAAAAAAAATTAATTCACCTGTTCATCAAGTTGAAATTGCGGTTGCGGGTAAATATGTTGAGTTTAAAGATGCCTATAAATCAATATGTGAAGCATTGCTTCATGGAGGATTTGCCAATGATGCGGAAGTCAAAATTCATTATGTTGATGTTGAGAATCCGGCGCATGCTGAGCTCTTGCATAAGGTTGGAGGGATTCTGGTCCCCGGCGGGTTCGGTGACCGCGGAATTGAAGGGAAAATAGCGATTTCAAAATTCGCGAGAGAAAACAAGATTCCCTTCTTCGGGATCTGTTTGGGTATGCAATGCGCGGTGATTGAAATTGCACGCTCTTTGCTTAAGTTGAAAGGTGCCCATTCAACCGAGTTTAACCCTAAATGTAAGCATCCGGTCATTGATCTGATGGCAGAACAAAAATCGCAGGTTCATAAAGGCGGCACGATGCGGCTGGGAGATTATCCGTGTCATCTAAAGAGGGAAAGCAATGCATTCAAAGCATATAAATCGCCGCTTATTTATGAACGGCATCGGCATCGATATGAACTTAACAACACATACCGTACACGGCTGATAAAAGCAGGATTATCGATAACCGGAGAATATCGTAAAAAACATCTTGCAGAAATCGTTGAATTAAAAAATCATCCATGGTATGTTGCAGTTCAATTTCACCCGGAATTTAAATCAAGACCGCTCAAGGCCCATCCCTTGTTTAATGAATTTATCAAAGCATCGCTGCAATATGCCGGGCTTAAGAGGGAAAAATAATCATGCAAATTCGCAATATTACCATTGATAATAACCAGCCGCTTACGCTCATTGCGGGCCCCTGTGTGATTGAAACATATGAGCGGACTCGGACAATCGCCCGATATCTTTCTGCGTTATGTGCAAAGTTAAAACTAAAACTTATTTTCAAGGCATCGTATGATAAAGCTAATCGTTCATCAATACATGCTAAACGCGGGATTGGCATACACAAAGGCATATTAGTATTAGAGCGGATAAAGCACGAGTTTAAACTTCCGGTCATCACTGATGTTCATAATGCATCAGAAGTAGAAAAGGCTGCATCCATCTGTGACATTATTCAAGTGCCGGCTTTTTTATGCCGGCAGACTGACCTGCTCGTTGCGGCGGGCAATACGGGCAAGCCGGTCAATATAAAAAAGGGACAATTTGTTGCACCGGAAGACATAATCCAGGCGGTTAAAAAAGTCTATTCAACCGGCAATAAACAAGTACTGGTCACTGAACGCGGTTTTTGTTTCGGCTATAATAATCTGGTTGTTGATATGAGAGCGCTGGCCATTATAAAGAAGTTAGGTATTCCGGTTGTATTTGATGCAACGCATTCTGTTCAATTGCCCGGCGGCAGAGGTGGCCATTCAGGAGGTCAGCGCCAGTTTGTAGAAACGCTTGCGCGCTCAGCCGTTGCCGTGGGGATTGCCGCGCTTTTTTGTGAAGTACATCCGCATCCGTGTGCGGCATTTTCGGATGGTCCTAACTCTTTGGATTTTAAACACATTGAAAAAATGCTGAAAAAAATAATACTCATAGACCGTTTGGTTAAACAAAACAAATTTAAATAAGAATCTTATGCCCGGAGGAATTAATACCATGATTTGCTGGCAATGTGCTAAAGAAAATAAGGATACTGCAAAAATCTGTAAAAAATGCGGGATAGATCTACGGCTGCCGGTCATATGGAAGCCGTCCTGGAAATGGCATGCGAAAACATTGTTGATTATATATATAACGTTAATTTTGACATATATCGTCGGTATTGGCCTGATTAAAAAACTAAAACCGCCGTATAATCAAAGGGAAATCCCTCAAGAGATGACCCCATGGCTTAAACCATAATATAGGATGTATTATGAATCTTAACTTTCGCCGTAAGGCACAAGAAATATTATCCATTGAATCAAATTCTATCAAAGAGCAGGTGCATCATATAAATAATAACTTTTGGAAAGCATGTGAGATGATATATGCATGCAAAGGGCGGATCGTTGTGATGGGAATAGGAAAGTCTGGAATCGTGGGAAGAAAAATATCCGCTACGCTCGCCTCAACCGGGACCCCCTCGTTTTTTATGCATCCGGTGGAAAGCCTGCATGGGGATTTGGGAATGCTCACCCCCCAGGATATTGTCCTGGCATTGTCATATTCCGGTGAAACAGCTGAGTTAACCAATGTATTTCCTTTTTTAAAGAAGATACAGATTAAACTTATCATTATAACTGCCAAACCATCATCCAAACTGGGGAAAACTGCGGATGTTATCATTAATTGCTTGGTTAAGAAGGAAGCCTGCCAGTTCAATATAGTTCCCACGTCATCAACGATCGCCATGATGGCTCTTGGCGATGCATTATCGCTTATCGTCATGGAGATGAAAGGGTTTAAAAAAGAAGATTTTGCAAAGCTTCATCCAGGCGGAGCGTTAGGGAAAAAACTGTTTTTAACCGTTAAAGATTTAATGCATGGCGGCAAATCAAATCCCAAAGTTTATGCGGACAGAAAAATTAAAGAAGTTATTATCGTTATGACGCGGTTCCGCCTTGGTGCCACCAATGTGATTAATGCGAGGGGCAAGCTGATAGGATTTTTTACTGATGGAGATTTGAGGCGTCATCTCCAGAAAGAGCTTCATCTGCTGGATAAATCAGTTGGGGAGGTTATGACTGAAAATCCTTTTACCGTGTATCCTGAGATGCTGTTAACTCATGCTGCTCAGATTTTTAAAACACATAAGTTTGATAATATTCCGGTTATTGATCATACAGGAAATTCGATCGGGATAATCGATGAACGGGATCTTATGGTTGAGGGAATAACTTGATAAGACAATTTAAAGGACAATTTAAAATTCAAAATTTAAGATTTAAGATTCAAAAATCAACATTATAAAAAAGGAATATGTATGGCTGACATAAAACTCAGAACTTATAAACCAGAGATTTTAAAGAAGGCAAAGAAAATTAAGTTGATTGCTATGGATATTGACGGGGTGCTTACCAATGGTGACATCATCGTCAGGGAATCGGGGGAGGAAGTAAAAATATGGAATGTGCGTGACCGTATTGCTTTTCATTTTGCCGAAAAGTCAAAGTCACATTTAAAATTTGTCTGGATAACCGGACGCGGATCCCGGCAGGTTGAGCAAAGAGCTGCTGAGATAAAAATAGATTCTTTATATCAATATTGCATGAATAAAAAAGAAGCGTTGTGCGATTTGATGAATAAATATTCACTGTCTTCAGAAAAAATAGCGTTTATCGGCGATGATCTGATTGATATTCCGGTGTTGAACCTGGTTGGTCTTTCAATGTGCCCTGCTGATGCTGCCATAGAAGTCTTGCGTAATGTTGATATCATATCCAGGTATAATGGCGGTAAAGGTGTATTGAGGGAGATGGTTGAGATTATTTTAAAATCAAAAGGACTATGGGAAAAACTCGTCAACGAGTATACTTAAAACGTGATCTTTATTGTTAAGACAGGTATTAGGAAATTATTGTATGTTATTGTTTTCATATTCTTCAAGACAGTACGATATCTTCCTTTTTCTTGTGCATCTGATCTGGGCAGTATTGCGGGAGGATGCGTATATTATCTTCCGCTGCCTGCCCGGCGTATAGCGCTCACGAATTTAAAACGGGCATTTCCTGATAAAGCTGAATCGGAAATCAAAACAATTGCGCGTAATGCATTTCGGAATCAGGGAAGAAATCTTTTTGAACTCTTTACATTTGAAAAGCTCACCAAAACGTTTATAGACGAGCATATTTTATTTGAAGGCAAAAAATCACTTGAAGAAGCTTTTCGAAAAGGTAAAGGGATATTATACTTATGCGCACATTTCGGCAACTGGGAATTAATGGGAGCCGGCCTTTCTTTATGGGGGTATCCCATTAATGTTATTGCACGCAAGATTTATATCAATGAAATAAACAATATGCTGGTGCACCTAAGAAATTCAGCCGGCGTACAAGTAATATTGCGCTCTGAACCTCAATCAGCAAAAAAGATATTGCGTGCGTTAAAACGAAATGAGGTAATCGGGATGCTTATTGATCAGGATGCACGGGTCCCGGGTGTTATGGTTAATTTTTTCGGGATCCCCGCATGTACCCCGTCAGGCTTGGCTGCATTAGCAGTGAAAAGCAGCGCAGCGGTAGTATCTGGTTTTTTGATTAGGAATAAGCATAAGCATCGTTTAGAGATTACCGGTCCTCTGGAAGTTATTAACACAGGAAATTACGAAAATGATATACTGCAGAATACGCAGAATTTTACGAATATCATTGAAAAGTATATCAGAATGTATCCTGAACAATGGGTATGGATGCATGAGAGATGGAAAACAATTAAGAATTAATAGTTCATCTTTTATAACCCATAATTAATAATTCTTAGTTTATAATTTATGAATACTTATTCTTTAAAAACAGCCATTATTTTATTATTATCAGCATGTTATTTTGTATCATGTGACAATACTTCCGATCTGCCTCGTGATGGGGGCAGGCCGAATCAGGTTTTGAAAGGTTTCGAAGTAAATCATACGAATGAAGGAAGATTAGAATGGAATTTATATGCTGATACCGCAAAAATCTATGAAGAACAGAACATAGCATTTGCCGAGAAGCCGGTTATTAAATTTTATGATGAGGGAAGTCTATCGTCTATCATGCAATCAGAACATGGAAAGTTGTATATAGAATCTTCCAATATTGAAGCCTGGGGTAACGTAGTGATACATTCACATAAAGAAGGATCTCGTTTAGAAACAAATCGTGCATATTATAAAGCTGATGCGGATAAAATAATTTCAGATGAGCTGGTGAGATTTTACAGGGAGGATTCAATCACCACCGGAACCGGCATGGAGTCACGGGCAGATCTTTCGTCAATTATTATTAAAAATCAGAAAGTAGAGATACGAAAATAATATGAAGGTCACACGTCTATTAATTAGAATCATTATGTGTGTGGCGATATGTACGTATGCGCAGGCCGAACAACAATATGCGAATGTAGTAATTACTGGAACTTCAATGGAAATGCTGGAACACGGAGAAAAAGCAGTTTTTACCGGAGGAGTAAAACTGGAACGTGATAACAGCATGCTGCTTGGTGATAAAATGATATACCATAAAAAATCCGGCATCGTTGATGTAAGCGGCAATGTAAAATTAAGGTTGCGTAATGAATCAGATCAATTAGTGGCACAATGTTCGTATACAACATACTATGAGAAAGAAGATACGGGCAGGATGTGGGGAGATTTACAGATTATCCGTTCATCTGCTGATGAGTACGGCCAGGTAAACATGTATGCTCAGGAGCTTCGATTTGATGGTCATAAAGAAGAATGGGAGGCTCGCGGCGATGTTCATATTATTCAATACCAAACCGAAACCTGGTCAGAACATGCGCGGTTTATTCATCCTGAAGGGAAGTTGATTTTATCCGGTAAGCGCCCGCTCATGCGGAGAAAAGATAATGAAAGCATGGGAGAGTATACGGGTAATAACATAACGATTCTTTACGGCACCAAAAAAATGATTTTAGAAGGCAATGTTAAAGGATGGATAAAATTAGCCCAAGAAGAAAGCCCGGCACCTCCGGATGATACCGAAGAAGGCATGTTGATGAATAAAAAAAATATTCATGAAATCAAACAGCAATATAACAAAGAATTACTGCGTGAAAAGAATTCCGATGCCCAGGAAGGCGAATAGATTGAACTCATTGTCAGCAGCAGAATTGCACAAATCATATAAACATAAAAAAGTCGTTAATAACGTGCACTTAAAGATTAATCCGGGTGAAATAGTAGGTTTATTAGGCCCTAATGGTGCGGGTAAAACAACTTCATTTTATATGATTGTGGGGTTGATACAGCCTGATTCAGGCTGTATATCTTTGAATGATGAAGATATCACCCAAAGTCCCATGTATATGCGTGCTCGAAAAGGTATCGGTTACTTATCACAGGAGCCGTCAATATTCAGGCATTTATCAGTTGAAGATAATTTAAAAGCAATTCTTGAGATGCTGCCCATAACGCTTAATGAAAAAGAAGAAAAACTCGAACATTATTTAACTGAACTTGGATTGCAGCTTGTACGAATGCAGCGTGCTGATACGCTATCCGGCGGCGAAAAAAGACGATGTGAAATAGCACGGGCATTAGTTACTGATCCAAAATTCCTCCTTTTAGATGAACCTTTTGTAGGTATAGATCCTATCGCAGTAAATGATATTCAAAATATTGTCTCGCTCTTAAGAGAAAAAGGACTGGGTATATTAATAACTGATCATAACGTGCGAGAAACCTTAGAGATTATTGACCGTGCGTATATTATGTTTGAAGGAAATCTCCTGCTTGAAGGTAATTCTGAAGAATTATTGCGCAGTAAAGAGGCGCGTAAGGTGTATTTAGGCGATAAATTTAAGATGTAGTGTTGGTCTTATATTTTTACTCGTTCCCAGATTATTCCCCGGCATTATTGGATAGTGTAAATAAAAAAATTGGGTAAACTCCAGGTGTTGGGTGCATCCCCGCATTTGTAAGTCCTCAGGCAGCCAGTTTTAAGTTTGATTTTTGATACCCTCTTTTAGAAACAACTTGTTTATCATATCTATCATTCCAGAACTTATCCCATGAATTATCATTAGAAAGAATGGAAGAT
>JBDRMW010000043.1:0-18853 GCA_043811735.1 bacterium | reverse complement strand
ATCTTCCATTCTTTCTAATGATAATTCATGGGATAAGTTCTGGAATGATAGATATGATAAACAAGTTGTTTCTAAAAGAGGGTATCAAAAATCAAACTTAAAACTGGCTGCCTGAGGACTTACAAATGCGGGGATGCACCCGAGAGGGCAGCGTTGCTGACGGGCTTGACAGAGGGAGTATTTTAAAAATCTATTAATTCGACATCAAAGATCAGGGTTGCATTGGGGGGGATGAGATTGCCTGCTCCCCGGTCTCCGTAGCCGAGCTGAGGGGGAATAATAAGTGTGCGCTTTTCACCTTTTTTCATATCAAGAAATGACTCATCCCAGCCCGGTATAACTCGCCCCATGCCGACCGGAAACTCAAAAGGCTGGCCGCGGTCTACTGAACTGTCAAATTTCGTTCCATCAAGCAGGGTGCCTGTATAGTGAGCTTTAACGTTCGATCCTTTGCCTGGTTTCTTTGAGCCTGTTCCTTTTTGGGTAACCACATAACGCAATCCCGATGGAGTAGTAACTGCCTTGGGCCATTTTGATTCTATCAGGGCTTTTTCTTTTTCAATCTTTTTATTCATTTCTGATTTCATTTTTTCGTTGATATTGTGCAACAGGCTGTCGAAATTATTCTGATCAGCCTTAAATTGTTGTGCTTGACTTCCTTTTCGTAAGATCTTAATAGTTTTTATTTTGTCATCTTTTACAATTGCATTGACCACATCCTGCCCGGAAACCACATGGCCAAAGACGGTATGCATACCGTCTAACCAGGGTGTTTCTTTGTGCGTTATAAAAAACTGGCTGCCGTTCGTGCCGGGGCCTGCATTAGCCATAGAGAGTATTCCCGGGCGGTCATGTTTTAAAGAAGAATCAAATTCGTCCGGGAATTTGTATCCCGGACCGCCGGTTCCATTGCCCAGCGGATCCCCGGTTTGTATCATGAAATCAGGAATGACCCGGTGGAAAACTATGCCGTCGTAGAATTTAACCCCCTTACCCTTGCTTGAATCTTTGGTGCCTTCAGCCAAACCAACAAAATTAGTAACGGTTAACGGGGTCTTTTTAAACTCCAGATAAATCAGTATATTCCCTTTGGTAGTAACAATCTGTGCATACAATCCGTCTCCAAGATCATCAGTTGCTTCCTTACCGCTGATATTAACTGCTGCCATGCTGATACTTACCATGCAGAAAAGATACGCAAGTAATTTTTTCATCTTTAAGCCTCCATAAAATTATTATTTTTTAAACCATATTCATAATACAATAAATATATTTACCACTTCAAGTATAAAACGTCACTGGAGTTTACCAGAAAATTCATTTCCTGTTTTTGCTTTTGCACTGTAAATTCAGCAAAACTTGAAAAGAACTATTAAAAAACGGGGAAACTCCTCCGGTGGTTATGGATTTAAGATTTATTGAAGATTATTAAAAATTTTAGCGTCGGGAGTGTCTGAACCGCCTTGAGCGCATACGGCTGCGTCTGGTTCCGCTGGAATAAACGACAGAAGGTTTGTTAAACTCGTTATCTGAGATGCCGGGATGTTTTGAGACCGGCAATGATGTCCGGATGAGGCTCTCAATATCCCGTACATTTCCGCGCTGGTCCGGGGTCGCAAACGATATCGCATGTCCTGCATGTCCGGCACGGCCGGTTCGCCCGATGCGGTGCACGTAATTCTCGGTATCATCAGGCAGGTCATAATTGATTACTACTTCGATGCCGGTTACGTCAATACCGCGTGAGGCAATATCAGTGGCGACTAAGACTTTATAGAGGCCGGCTTTGAATCCATCGAGCGCCTGACGGCGCTGGGCAAGTGTACGGTTAGAATGGATCTCGATTGCCGTATGGCCCATTTCTCTGACCATCTTGGCAACTCGTTTGGCATTACGCTTGGTGCGCGAAAACAAGAGCACCGAACCGCGGTATTTAGCAAGCATCTTGCCCAGTAAATGAGGTTTTTCCTCTTTTTTGATAATAAACAGTTCCTGGGTAATACGTTCTGCGGTCGTTCCGGACGGCGCAATCTCGACTGAAACCGGCAGTTTCATATGTTGTGAGGCCATATCCATAATCGGTCCTGCCATGGTCGCAGAAAAAAGCATGGTCTGCCGTTGCTTCGGGACCCGAGAGAGAATCTTTTTTACCTGCGGGGCAAATCCCATGTCCAGCATGCGGTCAGCTTCATCAAGCACAAGAACTGCCGTATCATTAAAGGAAACAGTTCGCCGATCAATATGGTCCTGTACTCTGCCCGGCGTTCCAATAACAATCCGCGGTTTGCGCTGCAGAGCTTGAAGCTGTTTATGCATTGAATCACCGCCAATAAGACAGGCGGTATATATACCAAACGGCTGAGCAAGTATCTTGAACGCCTCATTGATCTGCAGCGCAAGCTCTCTGGTTGGTGCAAGTACCAGCGCAGTTCCCTTGACCCGGGCTAATGTTTGCAGGATGGGTACGGCAAATGCATGGGTCTTACCCGTTCCGGTCTGGGCAATACCGACAATATCATCGCCATTGATAGCCAGCGGGATGACTTTTGCCTGAATGGCGGTGGGCACCTTGAATTTGATCTGATCAAGTATGACCAATATCTTAGGCGCTATACCTAAGCCATCAAAGTTTGTGTGATTATGAGCGCTGCCCTGTACAGGGTCATTGCCAGGTATGTTTGTATGCGGCATAAATTATTGTTTTTTTAAAGCCTCTTTTTTATTTTAATACTTGTTAAATCTATCGCCGCCTGAATAACCGCCTCTTGATTTATTACCTTTAAATCCTTTAGAAAATCTTTTATTACCGCTGCTTTTTTCTTTGGGTTTTGCTTCATTAACGATAATATTACGCCCATCTACCGGTGTACCATTCATCTTTTCTATGGCGGCTGCTGCTTCAGCATCGCTGCTCATTTCAACAAAACCAAATCCGCGTGATTGACCGGAATTTTTATCCGTAATCAGATTAGCGCTTACTACTTCTCCATGTGCTTTAAACATCGCATGAAGAGCCTCCTCGGTGGTGCTGAACGGCAGGTTTCCAACAAATAACTTTTTACTCATGGTGTTCCCCTTTCCTTCTATGGTATAAGAAACCGCAGATGGCATGAGATTTGCGGTTTCACATATGCTTTGCTTGCATTATTCTCCAACATTATGAGATTATTGTCAATAAATAATATCAGTGGAGTTTCCCCAATTTTTGATTTACCCATACACATAATGTCAGGGGATAATCCGGGAACGAATAAAAATTATAGGATTTTTTTGCAAAAAATCCGTTAAGAAATTTTTCCTGAGTGGACAGATTATTCCCTGGCATTATTTCACTTCTCATATATACATTTTCTTCTATTTTTCAATATATATTTTAATTAATTTTGTAAAAACTGAGGAAACTCCTCATACCTCGTTACTATCCGTTAACTTTTTCAATTATTTTATCCACATCAACATACTTCCTGATCAATTCTTCAGTCTTAATGATTTTATCTTTATCTTCAGCGCGAAGTTTAAAGATCATGCGGTCTATTTCACATGCGGTGGTAAACGAATCACCTTTAACCAAAATAAGAGGAATTCCTGCTTTTTTAATAATCTCAACCACATTTTTAGGAGGTTTTTTGCCGTACGTCGCAATAATCCCTGAAATATGATATTTTTTACCAACTCCTAATACCCACCCGCTCAACGCCGAAAAAATAATATCCTGCCGGTTACCCGGCACGATAAGCAGTGTCCCTCCGGAAAGATAATTTAAACATTCATGCGCAACCATGTCTCCGATTACAAACCGTTCAACCACACGGTCCAAACCGGTTTCACCAAATAACAATTCACCGTCAAGATCCTCCAACAGCTCAGAAATAGTCGGGTTGGAAAGAATATTTTCAAACGGAATAACACCCAGCACATCCACATTTTTCCGTGCAAGGCCTTTGGTGACAAATCGGTTTATTTTATTATATTTTTCTTCCTTTACTTTATTCACAATGACCCCGATAATTTCCACCCCGCGGTTAATAAACGTTGCACAATTAAGCATAATCTCATCGATTGGTTTGCCGATACCCCCGCAGCTTACAATAATCACTTTGGTTTTCAGCAAATGAGCTACATCAGAGTTCGACATATCAAACACACTGCCCACGCCGGCGTGGCCGGTACCTTCAATCAATACAAAATCATGTTTCTGCCGCAAACGCTTATATGATGATTGAATCTTACGCACCAGTGTCGATCTCTTTCCCCTTAGAATATAATTCTCAGTAAACCCAGATGGGATAGCAATAGGGCTCATATCAGGCAGTGCACTTTTAAAATTAAATATTTTCTGCATCAACACCGCATCTTTATCGATTTTTCTTCCGTTTACAATCAGGTACTGTTGTCCGATCGGTTTCATATACCCGATATTTTTTATCTTTCTGCGCAAAACACTTAACAATCCCAGTGAGACCACGGTTTTTCCATCATTCTGCCTGGTCGCACCAATATAAACACTCATAATTCCTCCATACTTCGTTTTTCGTTATTCGTTGTTCGTTATTCGTTATTTATATATTACATTTAAACAAGATTTACTGCAAGACTGCTAAAATTCGAATGCAAAATACCCAAATAAAAGCAGCACCGGCAGACGCACTAACCACATTTTACCCGCACACCAATGTATTATTTCAATCTTTAAATCAGCCCGGAATTTCATGCCATAATACTACTACATTTCAAGATATCAAAACAAATGGGTTCACGCCTGTTTAATCCTATTATTTGAGTTAATTCCTTTAATTATTTATAATACTGTCTTATGGAAACTGAGCTAATCAACAATAAGATGCATGCCTGTTTAAAACAGTATTGGGGATATTCGTCTTTCCGTCCATTGCAGGAAGATACGATTAACTCCATATTAACCGGCAAAGAATCGTTAACTGTTCTCCCAACCGGCGGCGGAAAATCCTTATGTTTCCAGCTTCCGGCAATGCTTCTGGATGGGATGGCCGTGGTTATCTCGCCATTGATTTCTCTTATGAAAGATCAGGTTGATTCCCTGACAGACATGGGAATACCAGCAGCATATCTAAACTCAAGCCTGACAGCTAATGAACAGAGATCAATAATTAAATCTATCCGGGAAAATTGCCTCAAGCTGCTGTATATTTCTCCTGAACGTCTGCAGAACGAGTCAACCTTGCAATTACTGCAACAGGTGCATATTTCATTTTTTGTGATTGATGAAGCACACTGTATAAGCCATTGGGGCCATGATTTCAGGGAAGATTACCGGAATTTAAAAATTATAAAAATCAGATTTACCGCATCCCCTGTTCATGCGTTTACGGCAACTGCTACCAAAGAAGTTCAGGGAGACATCGTTAACCAGCTTGCGCTGGATAATCCGCAGCTCCACATCGGCTATGTGGACCGGCCTAATTTAATATATAGAGTAATGCCTCGATCTCACATTCTTAACCAGATAACAAATATTTTAGATAAACACCCTAATGAACCGGGGATTATTTATTGTCTACGCCGCAGGGATGTTGATGATATCTCAGAAAAACTTAACGTTCTTGGGATCAAGAATCTTCCCTATCATGCAGGCCTTACTGATGAGGACAGACATGCACATCAAGATGCATTTGTCCGTGAAGAAGTTGATATTATAATTGCAACCGTTGCATTCGGCATGGGTATTGACCGCTCAAATATCCGTTTTATTATTCATGCAGCAATGCCGAAAAATATCGAGTATTATCATCAGGAAACCGGACGCGCAGGCCGCGACGGCCTCCCCTCATACTGTTATATGTTTTACGGCGGAGGAGATTACCGGATATGGAGCTTCTTTTTGGATCAATCACTTAATAAAAGGGTTATGATGCAAAAATTAGGTGTATTGTATAATTTTTGCACCCGTCCTCAATGCCGGCATAAACTGCTCGTGAATTATTTTAACCAAACTTATGATAAAGCATCCTGTGAAGCATGTGATTATTGCCTGGGAGAAGTTGATATGGTTGATGAGCCGCTGATTATCGCCCAAAAAATATTATCCTGTGTCGTACGAGCACATAAGGGCAAGACCCATGGATTTGGTGCAGCACATATTACAAATATTTTAAAAGGAAATACAACCGATTCTATTTCCCGCTGGAAACATCAGGAACTCTCAACATTCGGGATTATGTCTGATGTTTCAATAGAGTTTATCCGCTTTATGATCGAGCAATTGGTTGGACAGCTTTTTTTAACAAGACATGATGAGTTCCTCACACTCTCAATTACTGATACCGGGCACGAACTACTTCAAGGAAAACTAACTCCCACTCTGGCAAAACCATTGATAGCTGCAAAAAAGAAGCAGATCGCTCAAAAACATAAAGAACGAAAAGAACAAGATTGGGCAGGAGTCGATAATAAATTATTCCAGCTGCTTCGTAAAAAGAGAACTGAGCTTGCTCAAAAAAAAGGAGTGCCTGCATTCATCATCTTCGGCGATAAATCCCTAAAAGATATGGCTTCCATTAAACCAACAACAAAAGAAGCGTTCGCCGGAGTCTTTGGAGTCGGAGAGCAGAAACTAAAAGATTATGCCGATATATTCACTGAGGTAATCAGAAGATATGCAGGTCAGTCTTAATCCCTGAATATTAGTTATCCTTTTTTTAATTCACTCAACAATGCACCGCCAACGCCGACATTATCATCCGCATTTTCTTTTAATAAGACCACAAATGCTTGTTTAGGAATCTGCGGCATAGCTTTCGCTGCAACTTCGGTAAAACCTTTAACAATTTCTTCTCTTTTCCCCTTCGAAAGTGAAGGCCCTTCTAATGTAATTACAGGCATATAAGCCCCCATTTGTACTGGAATGATTTTACTATGCTTTATATTGCTTATTATGTTACAGCAAAAAATAAGTTCGTTGAGCGCAGCAATACCTCACAGCACTTCTCTTAATTTCTTAAATCTTTCATATATATCCTGCCTTAAATCATACACATATTCATCAGCTCCATTTTCCTCTTCTACCAAAAGACAGCCTTTGCTCGAAATTCTTTCAAAAAACATATTCATATTATCTAAGACGTGCACTAGACATTCTTTTTTCCTATATTCAGATATTTCTTCTAGAATCCTATCAATATCGGGGGCGTATCGCAAAATAAAATAGATGTAATGCAAATCCTTTGCCTTTTTTTTTGCATCCTCCCTTTCAATAAAAGTTGCTCCTTTATGGTACAAAAAAGCTGATGGCTTTGGGCAATTAACGAGATAGGTTTTACTATTTTTCTTAGAGCGAATCTCTATCGGAATCCGGTGCTTTAAGAGAAAATCAAATTTATCAATTTTGTTTATGTATATCTGGCTGCCTACCATTTTTTCTATTATATTAATATCAACCAAAGGATATGTGATAAATTCCACAGGGATTTTATCTTTTTGCATCACAACCGGGAACATCTTTCCTGTCTCCAGATGACGCTCCTTGTAATCTAAAGAAGAAAGGACTTCAAATATCGTCTTCGGGTAGTCTCCGGGAACAGATTGATCCACGCCAAAATCAATATCAACCGTAGTAACTGGATTTCTGACCGTGGTTTTCCAAAGAAAGTTTGAATAAATATGCGGCATCCATCCACCAACAAGCGTAAGGTTTGGCAGGTAATCGCTAATATCATCAAGCACACTAAAAAATACTGATTCAATCTTTTTAAGATTCATACAAGTCCTTCCCCTTTTCTGCCAGAATCTGTTTTAAATACTCAGCTTGTTCTTGCCCGCGGGGGCTAAAATTATATAGATCCAGGTAGAGCTGGAGATTAGAAACAACTTTATATCCCTTTATCATCTGTACATTGTGGAATATGCTTTTCTTGTAATGCGGCAGAACAATGTGAATATTGCCGCCCCTTACAAGCTCCTTCAAATCAAGGTGTTGACGGAAATTCAAATCTTCCTTTTTCCATAGTTCATGATCAAAATATATATGCACGTGCTCTGTCATTACAAAGGAAGTCGTCAAATTTGCGCCTGAATGGAGAGTAAGTGCATAGGGCATGCTTTTTAAGTAATCTTTAATGTTGGGCAATATGTTTTTATCAGGTGAATAATATGTGTTGATTTCGTTTAATTCAAAACGATATGTCCTAACCCAGTCATTCACTAAATCCTGTTTGTTTGTAAGGAGCGTATAACTATCCGGTCCGCGCTTGACACGCTCTATATAGCCTCTTTTTGCCATGGTCTCAAGCACTCCGTGAGCCAAACCAAGGCTCAATCCATTTTTATCGGTAAAATCACGGGTTACCCATTTCTTATTCGGATTAGCCAGCATTTTTCTCGAAATAAAAGATGCTTTGTCAGCAAATATATTCCGTAGAATCTTTTGACTTCCCATAATGTTTACTTTCCTAGTATGTTCATTATATAGTGAACATTATACATTAAGTGAATAATATGGTCAAGAGGTTTTGCAAGGTAAGAAGAGGCGGGAAGAGGCGGTGTCAGGTCTCAAGTATTGACAACGCTTTGCCTGCCTCGATAAATATTTTTTTTATTGCTTTGTTTTCTTTTAATTTTCTTTGAATCCTGCTATGCACATACCCTACAGCTGAACCGCTTATTCCCCCTAATTCTTTGCCTATATCACTCAGCGACTTTGTGTGCATATTACCTAAATATGCTAGTTCTATTACCATGTTTCTTGCATCAGCATATTTTGACTTCTTTTTTAACAGCTCATTTGCATTTACCTTGTATATCCTTGATATTCTCTCCGCAATTTCTCTGATATTTATTTCAACATCCTGCTTGTCAATACGTGAGACCTGCCACCTCTGTAAATTAGATAGATGTAAAAAATACTGACGTGTAAATTTGACACCTATCAAAATATATGGTATTATAAATCATCATGAAACGATACCTTACACCGCAAGTTGCCAAAGATCTTACTAAGAAGATGGTTTTTTTGGGAGGACCGCGGCAGGTCGGCAAAACAACGCTTGCTTTGCAAATTATTCCCGATAAACAGGGGTATCTGAATTGGGACATACCTGAGCATCGTGAGCAGATCCTCCTCAGGCAGCTGCCGGCCCAAAAGTTTCTTGTTTTTGATGAGATTCATAAGTACCGTTCGTGGCGCAATTATTTAAAAGGTTTATACGACTTGAGACGCAGCAGTCATCAAATACTCGTTGCGGGCAGCGCACGTTTGGATTTTTACCGGTTTGGCGGAGATTCACTGCAGGGGCGGTATCACTTCCTGCGGTTCCATCCGTTATCAACCGCTGAGCTCAAGATAAATAAAAAAAAATGATTTTCTTGAACTGTTAGAATTAGGAGGGTTTCCTGAGCCATTTTTAGGGAAATCCGCTGTTGAAGCTAAGCGGTGGTCGCGGGAGTATCGGACACGGCTTTTAAGAGAGGATTTGGTTTCGCTAGAAAGAGTCCAAGACATCGGCAATCTTGAACTGCTGATGATCCGTCTGCCGGAACTCGTGGGAAGCCCGCTTTCAATCAATGCGCTCAGAGAGGATCTGCGCATCAGCCATAAGACTCTTTCGCACTGGCTTGATATTCTGGAACGAATGTATGCAATATTTCGGGTTTTACCCTTTGGCGGTTCAAAAATACGCGCGGTAAAAAAGGAACGTAAGCATTATCATTTCGATTGGTCATTAATCGCCGATAAACCCAAACGCTTTGAAAACATGATTGCATCTCATTTGCTGAAATGGGTGCATTATGAAGAAGATACTAAAGGCAGGAATATCGAGCTGCGATATTTTCGTAATCAGGAAGGCAGGGAAGTGGATTTTGTGATTGTTGAAGATGGGAATCCCCTGATGTTTATTGAATGTAAATGGTCCGATGATGAAGTGTCCCGCACGCTGAAGTATCTTAAAGGCCGGTTTCCTAAAACCGATGCCTGGCAGATACATGCTGTTGGGACCAAGGATTACCAGACTGTGCAGGGGATTCGCATTGGGCCAGCACTTCATTTATTGAAAAAATTAGTTTAATTGTTATGGGGTCATGTCGCGGGGTCAAGTGTATATACCCTGCGGCTGAACCGCTTATTCCTCCTAATTCTTTTGCCTAAATCTGTGAAGGATGAGGGATATACCTGCCTGAATGAGAATGGTGATTAAGATTTTTCATTTAAACTGCTCCTTATATAAACCGTGATGTTATCCAGAGACTGATGTCAGCTATTCCGCTTACAATTTGAACAACGAGTGCGGTTCTCATTTCTTTTACCACCCCTGAAAACATATTACGTATTAGGTTGATTATACCATTTTTTAATTGTCATTTTAACGTTTATTTGATATATGGACATATGGATTCATCAAAGGGAAAATCAATGCCTGATGCTGAACTTTTATGGATCAATGATTTTAAAAGCGGAAACAAAAATGCGTTTGAGCATATCATTAACCGGTATAAATCTCCCTTAATCAACTTTTGTTATCGTTATCTGGGCTCTAAAGATGAGGCTGAAGATGCAGCCCAGGATATTTTGGTTAAAATATATAATGCATTGGACCGGTTTGTGCCAACGAGCAAATTCTCAACATGGATGTTCGCTATTGCATCCAACCATTGTAAGAATTTGTTACGGAAGAAAAAGCTTCTTTCCTTTTTTTCTTTGGATGATCTCTGGCCGGACGATACCGCATCTCACACACATGAACTTGATACATCTAGCCTGCAAACTGAGGTACATAACGCGCTTCTTCAACTTCCTGACAAGCAAAAAACCGTTATAATTCTATCCAAATTTGAGAATCTGTCTCATGATGAGATTGCCGAGATCCTGAATGTCAGCCGAGGTGCTGTAAAACAGCTGATTTTTAGGGCCAAAACAACACTTTATAAATCCCTTAAAAAACATATACCGTAACCTTTTGCTCTTTTGTGTGTTTAACCTTATGATGAAACATAGGTAGGAGAGATTACATATGAAACACGAAAAGCTTAAGACAGAATCATTGGATACCGTTTGGGAACTGCTTGATCAAGCACTCCCCATCACTGCTTCGCAGAAGTTTAACAACCAGGCATGGTCTAAAATCAGAGGCAACAAAGAACCTGCGCGAAAAACCATACCTCAATGGGCATATAATATAGGTTTTGCGTTAACCATATGGGCAGTAGTAATTATTCCAGCTTCCTATTATATGCAGCCAGCTAGACCGGCAACTGACACCGGATATAAAACCATTCAAAATTTTACTGGTTTTAAAACTACTAATTCGATTAAAGCAGTATATTTCAAAAGATTGCCCAAACAAACTCAACAATTTGGAGGAGACCAGCTATGAAAAAAACATTCAAACTATTTATTCTGGGTTTAAGTATTGTACTTATTACTTCGAGTACCTGGTATGTGCTGCAAAAAATCTCCTGTTCATGCCAACCTAAGTCTGCTCAAACGTACGCTCCAGCAAATTGGACTAAAACATTGGGTTTAACTCAAGAACAACAACTATCCATTAATAAAATTGAACAGGAATATGTATCTAAATCCAAGCAGGCTTCAATCCAACTTTCCCAGATCCGGCTTCTACTTTGTGATAACTTACGCAAAGAAATTATGGAAAAGGCTGATATTGATAAGTATATACATCAATTAGCTCAAGCTCAGGCAGAAGAAGAACGGGCAACGATTATTAATATAATGAAGATACAAGAAACACTGACCCCTGCACAAAAGAAGATATTTTTTGAGACTATTATGAAAGATATTTGCAGCTGCTGTAGAAATGAGACCGGTTCTGATGACTGCCAGTGCGGGTTATGCAAAATGGACCCCAAATCACGAAGGAATATACAATGAAATTTAAAATAATATTATATCTTATTTTGATTATATGTTTTCTTGTATCTTTTAATACAATAAATCTGTTGTCAGAAGATATACGGACAGCGATATTGGCCGATCTTATTGAAGAAGGACTAAAAAATAATCCGCAGGTGCAGGCTCAGTATGCGCAGTGGAAAGCAGCAGAATCAAAAGCAAAATATATATCCCGGTATCCTGACCCCCGAGCACAGTATTCATTTTTTGGTGAAACGGTTGAAACACGTGTCGGGCCTCAAGAGCACAAATACGGACTGTCGCAGACCATCCCCTTTCCCGGCAAACTTTCTTTCACCGGCTTTGCCCAGAGAAATCAAGTAAAAATAGAAAAAGAACAATATGAGGCGGTTAAGCGGGAGCTTATTAAAAATATTAAACATGCATATTATGACCTTTCCTGGATTGATGCCTCAATCAGCATAACTGAAAATGAAAAAAGCCTTCTTAAGAACATGGAGCAGACTGCGCGCAGAAAATATGAATCAAACCGCACTTCTCAGCAGGATGTTATTAAAACCCAGGTGGAAATTTCAAAACTGATTGATACACTCTACCGCCTTAAACAAAACAGAGACAGTCTTGCTGCCATGCTTAATAATCTGCTTAACAGAGAAATTTCTGCTCCGCTGGAGAGCGTGGCGCCGGTTGAACCGCAGGAGTTTACTCTTTCTCTTGACCAGCTGCTGTCTATGGGAAAAGAAAAAAGACCGGAATTGCAGGCAGCTCAATTTTTAGTAAAAAAGGCTGAGGAAGAACTTATCTTTTCAAAATTAAATTACCTGCCTGATTTCACCCTGTCCTATGATTACATTCAGGTAGGCGATGGCACAACCCGCCAGGCTGATGACGGCAAGGATGCCTGGCTGGGAACTGTTTCGATCAATCTGCCGATATGGTTTGGCAAATTATCATCACACGTGAAAGAAAAAAAAGAACTGCTCACCGCTAAAAGAAAAGATTCTGAAAACCTGGAAAATAGAATCTCATTTGAGATTGAGGATTTATTCCTTAAAATTAATACGTATAAAGATATTATCTCTCTGTATAGAACCGCGCTGATCCCGCAGGTTAATCAAGCATATGAGGCGTCCCGAACCGCGTATGAATCAGGAAAAGCAGAGTTTTTAAACTGGCTTGATGCTGAACGTGTTTTTTTACATACGAATCTTGCATATTATAAATCAATTGTTGATTATCAAAAATCAATTGTTCTTATGGAGCGTGCAATCGGCAGTGATATTCCTTTACAGCTGTAAGCTGTAAGCTGTAAGTTAAAGAGGTTAAAGGCAAACAGTAAAAAAAGCATACGGGAAAAGTTAAGATTGAAAATTATTTAAAATTTGGAGGGATAAAAAATGATCAAATTAAAGCACACAAAGCTTATAGTATACAGCTTACCGCTTACCGCTATTTTAATTACCGGCATGGTAAGTCTTTCGGCAGTTCTAACCTCATGCAGTAATAAGGATCATCAATCGCATAAGTCAACGGATAATATCGCCTATTACACCTGCGGCATGCATCCGTCCGTGCACATTAACCCGGAAGATTATAATGACGATGTACTCTGCCCGATCTGTAATATGAAACTTATTCCGGTGATGAAGGAAGTCTCCCAACAGCCAACGGGACATGATATGAATAACATGAATACGGGAGAAGGATTGCAGAAAGAAACAAAAATCAGGATAAATCAGTCCCAGGCAGATCTTGCAGGTGTAAAAACCGAGCATGTCAGAAAACTGCACTTATTCAAAGAAATTCGAACGATTGGAAAAATCGCCTATGATCCGGAGATGGCAATTACACAGGATGAATATATATCAGCCCTGAAAGCAGTTGAACAGACAGATCAGAGTAATATTCCGGAAATTAGAGAGCGTGCTCAAAACCTGCTGCTTTCAGCCCATCGGAAACTGCAGCTGCTGGGTTTAAGTTCTGCACAAATTGGTGATTTAAAGAAAACGCGTTCGATACAGCAAAATCTTATCCTGCCGGAAAAAGAGATGTGGGTATACGGCGATGTATATGAGTATGAATTAAGCTGGGTAAAAATCGGCAGCAAACTCAAAGTAACGACAACCAGTTTACCCGGTAAAGAGTTCAGGGGCACCATATCATCAATAAATCCGGTGCTTGATCCCAAAACCAGATCGGTGCGATTTAGAGCTATTATTGATAACACTGATTTAGAGCTGAAACCAGAGATGTACGTGAATATAACGATTATGAGCATGTTCCAAGGCGATGATGGAACTCATCTGGTGCTTGCCATACCCAAAGAAGCCATGCTTGATACGGGATCACGGCAGGTTGTCTGGGTAAAAAATGATGATGGTTCATATACGGGGAAAAATGTTTCGATCGGGCCGGAAGCAACCGCAGAGGTTGATGGTCAAAAAGGTAAGTTTTATCCGGTATTAAAGGGCTTGCAGGAAGATGATGTGGTCGTCACTAAAGCAAATTTTCTTATTGATTCACAAAGCCAGCTTTCAGGATCAGCGGCGGCAGCAGCATACGGCGGTTCATTAGACAGTGATGATAAAACTGCCGCATCGGTACACCAACATTAAAAGCTAAAAAGTTAAAGAGAAAAATGTCTAACAAACAAATAAATCCGAAATCTGAATATCGAAATTCGAAACAAATCAGAAATTCGAATTTTCAAAACAAAACCAGTAAATATAAAATCTCAAAAACTCTCTTTTTTTGATTTATTCATGAGTTATACATAGATATTGACGTTATTTCGAATTTCGATATTCGGATTTGTTTAGGATTTCTGATTTCGTGCTTCGAATTTAAAAAAATTTCAGATCACAATTTTTTAATTCCATGAAAGGAACAAACAGTGATTGATAAAATAATAGAAATTTGTTTGAAGAACCGGTTCTTAGTAATCGCCGCATTTGTGCTGCTTATTTTCTGGGGAATCTCATCTATGAAAGATACGCCCATCGATGCGATTCCTGATATCGGTGAACTGCAGGTTATTGTCTATGCTGACTGGCCGGGCCGAAGCCCGCAGGATGTTGAAGATCAGGTTATTTATCCGTTAACCACCGGGCTTATGGGTACGCCAAAAGTAAAAGTTGTCAGGTCACAATCAGCATTTGGATTTGGGCTGGTGAATATGATTTTTAAGGACGGGACTGATTATTACTGGGCACGGACCCGGGTTTTGGAACGGCTTGATTTTGCAAAAAGAGATATTCCCAAGGATGCTGCCGTTACGTTAGGGCCTGATGCAACCGCGCTGGGCCAGATTTTCTGGTATACGGTTGAAGGTGAAGGGTATGATCTGGCTGAACTTAGGTCAGTGCAGGACTGGTATATCAGATACCAGTTAAATTCCGTTGCCGGCGTATCTGAAGTAGCCTCAGTCGGCGGTTATGTAAAACAATACCAGATAGATATTGATCCGAACAAACTGCTTGCGCATGACATTCCGATACATTCGGTAATCAGTGCGGTTGAAAATTCAAACATTGATGTGGGCGCCAAAGTTTTTGAAGAAGGAGGCGTTGAATTTGTGGTGCGCAGCATCGGGTTTATCAAAAATACCGCTGACATTGAGAATATCGTCGTAAGCAGTAAAAACGGGGTTCCCATCTATATTAAAAATCTTGCGGCAGTAACGATCGGCCCTGATTTCAGGCGTGGAGCGCTTGATAAAGAAGGAAAGGAAGTTACCGGCGGCGTTGTTCTGATGCGGTACGGCGAAAATCCCCTGGAAGTTATAAAACGCCTTAAAGAAAAAATTAAGGAACTGTCCGTCGGGCTTCCCCAAGGCATGCATATCGTGCCCTTTTATGACCGGACCGGCCTTATCATGCGTACAGTGGGAACACTCCGATCTGCGCTGACACAAGAAATAATAATCACCGTGTTTGTAATTATTGTTTTTTTACTTCATTTTTGGGGAAGCATTATTATTTCAGCCGTTCTTCCCATTGGTGTTGTAATTGCGTTCATTTTCATGCGTCAATTTGGTGTTAATGCTAATATAATGTCCTTAGGCGGGATAGCAATAGCAATCGGTGTCATGGTTGATTCCGGCTGTGTTTTAGTTGAAAATATCTACCGGAGAATTTCTGAACGCCGGGAAGAACTGAACGTCCCGAAACTTACTTCTGACGAGCGGTTATCAGTCTGCATCAAAGGGGCACAGGAAGTCGGGAAGCCGGTGCTTTTTGCGCTTCTTACCACCATTATCGGATTTATACCCGTATTCGTCTTGACCGGACAGGCAGGCAAACTTTTTAGACCCCTTGCATTTACCAAAACATTTGTCATGATCGGTGCTGCAATCATTGCGCTGACTCTATTACCAACACTGTGCTACTATCTTTTGCGCGGAAAATTACGATCGGTTGATGACAATAAAACCGCACAGTTATTATACCGAATCTTCCGCCCGGTTATCAGCTGGTCGTTGATACACAAAAAAATGGTAATGCTCATAACCGCAGGGGTCGTCCTTGCGGGAATTATCTGCGGTTCCCTGATGAAACAGGAGTTCATGCCGCCGTTGAATGAAGGCGACCTGCTTTTTATGCCGGTACTTCTCCCCGGTGCTTCATTAACGCAGGTAATGGAAATTATGAAAAAACAGGATGTCATAATTAAGGAAGAGTTTCCTGATGAGGTTGAATGGGCAGTCGGTAAACTCGGCCGCGCAGAAACAGCAACTGATCCTGCGCCGGTTGTTATGATCGAAACAATCATCCATTTGAAAGATAAAAAATACTGGCGCAACGGCATGACCCGGGAAAAACTTATTACCCGGATACAGGAAAAAACCAGGATGCCGGGAGTAAGCCCGATCATGACTCAGCCCATACGAAACAGAATCGATATGCTGGCAACCGGTATTCAGACACCCGTAGGCATAAAAGTATTTGGCCATGATCTAAACAAAATAGTTGAGATTGCCGCACAAATAGAAGGAATAGTACGTACGGTACCGGGTGCGGTAAGTCCGTATGCAGAGCGTATATCAAAACGGCCGTATTTTGAAATTGAAATTAATCGTGAAGAGGCTGCCCGCTACGGTGTACGCATAAGCGATATACAGCATATTATTATGACCGCCGTAGGCGGCATGAATCTCACCACCACGGTTGAAGGAAGGGAACGCTATCCTGTGAGGGTGCGGTATTTACGGGAACTGCGGGACAGTCCTGAGGCATTACAAAGAATTTTTATCCCTACCGCGAACGGCGAACAGATCCCCCTCTCCCAGGTAGCTGTTTTAAAAAAACTTCCGGGTCCTGCGGTTATCAATGCGGAAAACACGCTTATGTACAGCCGGGTATTTGTTACAGTCAATCAGGACGAGATCGGGTTAATAGATTTTGTACATAATGCCCGGAAAGCAGTGCAGGATAAAATAAAAAACGGAGAGCTTATTCTTCCCGCGGGATATCTTATCAGCTGGTCCGGCCAGTTTGAGTCCGAGACGGAATCACGCAAAAAACTTTTTCCCGCGCTTATCATTGCATTATGCGTCATATTAATAATATTGTATATTGCTTTTAATAATTTTACTGCAATCGCCATATTGTCAACCGGCTTACCCGTATCTCTTATCGGCGGCGTCATATTATTGTTTTTCCTGGATTTTAAATTCTCAACCGCTGTGTGGGTAGGGTTTATTGCCCTTTTTGGCGTCGCAACTGATAATGGGGTAGTGCTTCTTTCTACGCTTGATGGATTATTTAAAGAAAAAACATTCACCAGCATAGAAAACATTCGAAAAACAGTGATACAAGGCGTCCTGCTGCGTGTACGTCCCGCCATGATGACCACGATGACTACCATCATTGCACTTGTCCCGATCATGATCTCTACCGGAACCGGTTCAGAAATTATGAAACCAATGGCATCCCCCACCGTCGGCGGCTTGGTTACTGCCACCTTATCAAACCTTATTTTAGTACCGGTATTATACAGCTGGTTTAAAGAAAGAAGTTTGAACAAATAAAATTTAAATAAGGAGGCACAAAAAAATGAAGAAACTGTTTTTAACTCTCTTTGCAGGCATATTTATTTTTGGATGCGGGCAGGGACAGCACGACAGGTCAGAGGAACAACACGGAGAGAAACATCATGAAATGAAATCCGATGCTTCTCAAATCACCGGACAAGTTACCGGAGGGGTTGTACTGCGTGACGCACGGAAAGACGAAGCGGGAATAAACGCGGTCTGCCCGGTTATGGGAACGAAATTCACCGTTAGAGAAGGCGGCCTGGCAGCAGATTACAAAGGCAGAGCATATTATTTTTACTGCGGGGGCTGTCCGGATGCGTTTGAGAAAAATCCTGAGAAGTATATACAATAAAATCTGATCCGGCCGATGTAGAGCGTAATGAGGCATTCCCATCACTCGTTCATGAACCAGTATATGATGATTTCCAGAATAATCCTGGTGAATACCCCTCCCGTGGTTCCCCTCCGTCGAACAAAGTTCGACGGAGCCTCCCTTCAGCTACCAGACTGTGTCGCAATAGAAATATGAGAACCTGTTGAAAAAACTCAGCTCCATATTTGGCGTATCATCGATGATCTCATATGAGTTAGACATTTTAGACCGTGAAAATTTGCACAAATTCATTGAAAATTGAATTGTGACACAGTCTGTACGGGGGCTTACGGTAATGCCGCCACACACTGACTTTTTTTAAGTGACCTCCGGAAAATCAAGCAAGAAGATTTTACAATATTTTTACATATGCTCTTTTTTCGTTTATGGTATAATATTAATATCTAACAGATACCTAACAGATATTTATACTGCCGATTTTTTAAATTAAATTTTTATTTACTTATGTAAAAAAAGAGCTTATTTCTTTGCCTCAGACGAAGAACATCCAGGTCTTAATGATAATCTTGATCCGCAGGTTGATGCTCCTGAATTGCTCGGTCAGCATGGTGCATTTTTGCGTACCATGGCTGAGTCACACATCCCC
>JBDRMW010000042.1:0-11443 GCA_043811735.1 bacterium | reverse complement strand
TTTACGTAATATTTCTTCTTTATCTTTGAATACCCGCATTAATACAATTCCTTTACCTGCAGAATACGATTTCGCAGTAACTTCCATTGATGCAGAGTTTTCACCCGGCAGCACCATAGAAGCCTCGAGATCAATTGGTTGATCTTTAAATTTAAAATGAGCCTTAACAGGTATTATTCCTTTTTGGCTGGTATCACTATTTATCTGGCATGCGGTATGTTCATTACATACCGGTTCAATTGATCTAATGATCCCCAGCATTAACAGCACCGGTAAAACAGCCCGGCCGTCTTTCTGATTATTGTTTGGGCCGAATATTTTCTCTATACTCATTCTGTCATCCTGAAAAAAACCTAAAGCAACAATTGGCCCCTCAGGATTAAAGCGGCAGTAAATCATTTTTTGACCATTGGTATGTTTTCGGCAATATACCAACACCTCAATATCTTTCAAATATCCCCCCGTATGTCCCCCCATATTAAAAAAATATCTTATATTTTTTTCAGTTCCAACATTTATCGATATTTTCCCGGCACTGTTTATTTTCAACAGAACCGGTTTACACGGCCTTGTTTCATCGACCGCTCCATGCAACCAGCGCCCCAATTGTTCTTGCAGATAAATCTTTTTTCCGAGATCTTCGTTATAATAAAAACACGCTATATGGTGAAAATCATCTCCTAATCTATATACGGCAATTCGTACACGATCACCCTCAATCTCCGGCCGAACAATTATTTTTGCATCAGCATGTTTTTCTAAATTTAAATCGATATAACTTCTTGCCCTTACTTTGCAGAATCGCAATCTTCCTGAATGATTAAAACTCCCTTTTACCTGTTTAATTTCTTGTAATTGAGATAGAATAGATCTTCTTTTCGTAATTGATTTTTTCGGAGTTTTATAATATTCATGAAGTAAATAAGTAAAATAACGCCATTGAGAATTTTCTCTCGAAGCCAGAGGTTCTTTTTCTTCTTCGCTGCACCCTGCAACTGTTTTTTCAAGGTTTTCATTGCGCTCTTTCTGTTTTTCTATTTCAGTTTCTGCTTTGATTTCTTCATACAGCAACGGTTCGGTTTGCATCACGGGAAATGTGATTAACCAAGCAGGGTATATCTTTTTTATCATATTCTCAATTATTTGCTCAGCATGTGTTTGGGTTGGCGCATTGCATAACAATTGTATAAATGCTTCAAATTTTTGTTTTGTTTTCCATACCAGCAAGCGAGGATAATCTTGATAATTCGCCGCACAATCAAACCGTTCTGTTGCTTTTTTTAATTCATTTATAATCTTTCTTAACCCGGCAGGTTCTATCTTCAGCAGCTCCAAAAAACCAGATCTATCAGCTTGAGGGAATATGCCGAATTCTTTAACAATTATCTCTAACCGCGCTATCAGTTCATCATGCGGAATATGTTTCAAGGACAAGTTAGAGATATCATCTTCTTCAATAACAATATTTCCATTTACTGTATGTTCTTTAATTTTTTTTGGGCGGGGACTTGCACCCGTCTTATGTGATGCTCGGTGGAATATGATATTTTGTAATTGAGGCGGCGCAAGATAACCTATTTCTGCCGAGCATGCTGAAGTATAATAGATAGCAAGGATAGATCCAACTGTTACAATGCTTGCAATCGTAATAATATATATATTTTTAAACATAAATTCATTGTACAACAGCAGTATGATATTTTGATTAAATTTTTGTAAAATTATTGTAAAATCTTTTTGGAAGGTTTGTTATTGAGATCACCTCAAAAACCCCCTGCATGGAGGCATTACCGTAAGACCCCGTACAGATTGTGTCGCAATAGAAATATGAGAACCTGTTGAAAAAACTCAGCTCCATATTTAGCATATAATCAACGATCTCATATGAGTTAGACATTTTAGACCATGAAAATTTGCACAAATTCATCGAAAATTAAATTGCGACACAGTCTGGTAGCGGAAGGGAGGCTCCGTCGAACTTTGTTCGACGGAGGGGAACCACGGGAGGGTTCCCTATGGAGTTCGGGGGCATCGGTAATGCCGCCATGCAGGGGGTTTTTGAGTGATCTCTTTATTATTTTAAGTAATCGAGGTTATTTTTCCGACCAGGAGAGATCCTTCAATATACAGACAACCGACTGAAGGGGTTTGGCCGTATTGGCCCGACGGCGAACCCGGGTTAAAACACAAGATTCTTGAAATTATTTTATTGCAGGGTTTATGGCTGTGGCCGAATATAAGGCAGTCAATATTATCATTAGAAAACAGCGGGAGGATTCCTTCAGGATTTTCACGGTCAGGTGATTTTGAACGATGGATAATACCGATACGTTTTCCTTCCCACTCAACAATTCTCTTTTCAGGCAGTTCTTGCCGGATGGTATGCGCATCCATATTTCCATACACCGCCCATACCGATGCAATCATTTCCAATTCTTTCAGCACCTTCATATCAGTCAAATCACCGGCATGGATAATGCCATCAGCTTCTTTAAAAAGGTTATAAATTTTAGGGTGCAGTTTTGCCCCATTAGAAATGTGCGTATCGGAAATAATGCCTAAATATTTTTTCATCAGTTAAAGCTCATTCCTGCATTCAGAACAGACTCTTAAAATATCAGTTTTACTTAAATGATATTCCTTTTTTAAAGTATCCAGCAGTTTTGGTGATCCGGAAGAAATAGCAAAACAACATCGCATGCATATGTCATCCAAGATGGTGCATTTAATCATTTTCTTTCTGGTTTCACCGCATATTTTACATCCCATTGGGGGTACACCCTCCTTTATATATCTATGCATTTAAACTTAAGATCTTCTTCACACCGACTATAGCCTCATATATTAAAAATAACGCTAAAACGACCAATGTCAAGGACAAAATAACGAGCATTATTTTGCCGTCATGCATAAATTTTAAGGCATTAATAATAAGCGCCATTATCGTCGTACAAAGCATAAATCCAGCAGGCAGAATTACAAACCAGGCTTTTTTACCCATCCCCAGCAGCCAGCAGCTGATCACCAGCAGTGCCAGTGCTGCAACCAGCTGGTTTGATGCACCGAAAACCGGCCATATTTTCTCACCGCTGCCGGAGAATGTCAGTAATCCAGAAAAAACAACAATAATTGCCGTTGAAATATATCTATTTTTTAAAGCAAACAATTCTTCAGTTAAATATCTGCCGATGCGCGTTGCCGTATCAAGGGTGGTTAAAATAAAAGCGTTTAAAAGCGTTGCTGAAAATATTCTGCCATAGCTGCCTAAAAAACTCTGTGTTATATTTCCATATCCTTCAGTAAAAGCAGCGATGGGATTGGTTTTCACTGACAAGTATTTTAGAACGACATCCTTATCTCCTAATCCCGCTGCCACGCAGATTACCGCAATAATCGCCAGTCCCCCTTCAAGAAGCATCCCTCCATATCCAATCTTACACGCATCAGATTGCTTGGAAATCTGCTTTACCGTTGTGCCTGAGGAGACAAGCGAATGGAATCCAGAGATTGCCCCGCAGGCAACAGTTACAATAAGCATAGGCCATAATAATCCTTCTGTTTGCGACCTAAATCCAATAAAGGCCGGCGCACTTAATACCGGCCGGCTTATTATAACTCCCAGTATCCCGAATGCCATGCCAAATACCAGCAAAAACGATGCAATATAATCCCGGGGCTGCAGAAGAATATGTACCGGCGTAATTGAAGCGATATAACTATACACAAATAAAATTATCATCCATATCAGTATAGAGTTCAGTTTGATTGGTAAAAATTTACCCGCTATAATTAATCCTGCAACAATGATACAGCTAAGAAGGGTAAGAAATTTTTGATTCATGCCCTTCTGATACATTAAATACCCTATGAGCACTGCTAATGGAATAATCCCCATTGAAGGCAGTACAATGGTTGGCTGGCGTGCAAGCGTTATTGCCCCGAATTTGGCAAATATGGCGATAACCAATGCCAGCGCAAGCCAAACAAATATCATAAAAATAATGCGCGCACGTTTGCTGATAATATCTTTGCTGATATCAGCAATTGAATTGCCTTTGTTTTTTAAGCTTAACATCAGTGCGCCAAAATCATGCACACCGCCTATAAAAATACTGCCGAAAATAATCCATATGCACGCGGGCAGCCATCCCCAGGTAACGGCCAGTATGGGGCCAACAATGGGCCCTGCACCTGCAATAGAAGAAAAATGATGGCCGAACAGCACCGTCCAGTTTTTAGCGGGAACAAAATCAACGCCGTCAAAGCGGGTATGCGCCGGGGTTGATTCATTATTATCAACACCAAACTGTTTGGTCAGGAATCTGCCGTAATAACGGTAGCTCAGGATAAAAATAATGAAGGAAAATAACAGCAGCCAGAAAGAGTTCAATCGTTCCTCTGTTCAGATTGCGGATGAGAAGTTTGTTCGCCTTTTGCCGGGAAAATAATACCGATTGCAATTACCGCATATCCGCCTAAAATTAAAAAAGGAGAGAGTATACTGGCCCAATTTTGGCCTGCAGGATCAGTTTTGGAAAGAATATAAAATCCCAACATAAGAATTCCTATTCCTCCGGCGATAATCTTCTTTCCGCGCTTAGAAATGCCGATCAGCTCTTGGGTGTTTTCTGCAGGTTGTTTTTGCCTGTTTTTTTTCTTATCTTTTGACATGGTTTTCTCCGTAATAAATTAATTATACATCCCGTATCAGCGGAAGCTCACCGCAATCCGGGAACAGATGGCATCTAATGCAGTCACCCCAGACTTTATGCGGCAGTTGATCCCGTGAAATATCTTTAAAACCTATTTTTCTAAAAAAATCAGGAACAAACGTTAATGCAAAGACCCGCTTTATAAGCAGATTTTTTGCTTCTTTCATGCACCGGGCAACCAGTTTTTTGCCTATTCCTCTACCCTCAACCGAAGGATCTACCGCAAGCGACCTGATCTCAGCTAAATCCTCCCAGGTAACGCATAATGCACAGCTTGCCAGAATCTGCTCTCCGTTTACCGCAACAAAATAACATTGCAGATTATCATAAATATCGGTCAATGCCCGCGGAAGCATTAGATTCTTCCGGGCATACGCATTAATAAGGCTGTGTATCTGCTTAACATCAGTTATTTTAGCTTTTCGTATGGTGATTTTTTTAGGTGCCATGATACCCTTTTGTAAAAGCCTTTTTATTAAGACTAATGATATCCTGCCTGCCGTTGAACATCCCGTCTAAGACTTCCTCAAATATCTCTTTAGAAAAAAGTTTTTTAACTTTCACAAAAGCACCTAATATAATCATATTGGCGACTTTTTTGTTTTTTAATTCTTTCTGCGCTATTTCAGAAGCAGGAACTTCGGTTATCTGAACATCGTTTAACTGCGGTTTTTCTTTAATGATCGAAGTATCTATAACCAAATTTCCATCAGCTGTTAAGCGTTTAATAAATCTTGCAAGGCTCATGGGATTCATAATAATCATGTTGTCCGGGTACTGCACAATGGGTGAGCCGATCTGTTCATCAGAAATTATGACTGAACAGTTCGCAGTCCCTCCCCGGATTTCAGCGCCATACGAAGGAAAAAAACTTACTTCTTTACCGGATCTTAAAGCTGCTTGAGCTAATACCGTGCCGGTAAACAATATTCCCTGACCGCCTGAACCTGCAATTAATATAGATTCATGCATAATCTTTCCAATGTATCAGGTAATTGTAGAAATTTATAGGAGAAAAATCAATGGGTAAAACTTAAAAAATTATAACAAGTTAAAAATAAGTAATATCATCCTGATGGTACAATGATAGATATAACAACAGATAATCACGCAAATGGCGGGTTAACAAGAAATTCTGCCGCACATGTTCTCTGCCGTTTTCTCCAAGTTTTTTAGCAAATTCCGGCGTCTGCAAAAGCTGTTTAATCCAGTAGGCAGTCCCTTCAACCGAATGTGTTAAAATGCCTGAATACTTATGTATGATCTGCAAGGGAATGCCGCCGGCCGCACTTGCAATAACCGGTTTGGCTTTCCATAATGCTTCACTGACCGTTAATCCAAATCCTTCGCGAATAGATTTTTGAAGAATAATCGTTGAGATTCGTTGAATAACATTTATCTCAATATTGCTGGAAGGCGGCAGGATCAAAATCTTAATATCCGGATCATCTTTGGCTTGTTCCTGAACTTGTGATAACACGGTTGATCCTTCCGGATCATCATCAGCTGAACCGCCGACCAAGATAAGCTGGCAATCAACATATTTGCGGGCCAGCTTAAACGAATCAATAACCCCCAACGGATCTTTAAGATAATCAAAACGCGAGACTTGCGTTATAATCGGCCGGGAAACATCAATCTGAAACCGTTCAACGACTTCGGTAATCGTTTCCTGAGGTAATTCTTTTGACTTATCGCTTAACGGATCAATCGAAGGAGGAATGAGCATTTGAGGGATGGATAGACTTTGAGAAAAAGACGGCGCAGAAAACACACTTGCATCAAAACGTTCAACAAACTTCTTTATATGTTTCCATACCTGCATATCAGGATTTGACAGATCAATATGACAGCGCCAAATCCAGTGATTGTTTTTTTTCTCCCCTATAAGTCCTAAGGGCTGCGGATCATGTACAAAAATAATATCCCGCTCTAAATTAATATCCTTTAAGTTTTGGCCGATTGTTTCGTCATAAAGGTTCCATTCACTCCGGGAAATCACATCAAGCTTGCCATGCAGGGTATTATGAATTTTTTTGGTTACTTCAAAAAATTTCTCCCCCCCTTTAATAACATTCCAGTAGACGTCAACATCCAGTTCTTTTAAGAGGGGCACCATACGGTTAAGTATTTCCGCTACCCCGCCGCCCACAGCAGTTGAGTTAATATTCTGTATTGATTTCCCTTCAAGCTTTTGAGACAGGAGCATTAAATCATCTAGGACGCTCTCGCCGACAATAGGGATATAATCATGAAGCGCTGACATGCATGACCTCGCTCTTAGAATGCAGCCGCCGTTCAACCAAAAAGCAGATTCTCCGGCGCAAACCTTCAAGCGTCTGCGTATACGGATCTAAATTTGCAATTGCACGGGCTAATTGTGTTTCCTGCAATGTGTTTTCAAGCCAGAGAGAAAAATCATTGGATTTTTTCCCAATGCGAAGGCGTGCTTCAAACATATGGAAATATATTGAATTAATACTAATATTTTTTAAACACTCAAGAAAAGATTCCAAATCATGCGCCGTCCAATACGTCGGAAATACGTACGTTCTTGTCTTCATCATGTTCAGTTCATCACCGACAGGCGCCGTGCGCAGGTTACGGGATTTTTTTAAATGATCTTCAACAACAGCTAACAGTTTTTCTCTTAACTCGCGTATCGTTTGAAATTGAATAATATCTATTGAAGCCAGCTGTTCGCCTAAGATTTCTTCCTGCAGAACATTGGTTACCCAATAGGCAAAATCATTCGGCGGCTCAGGCGAGAGATAATGATGCTGTTTTAAAAAGCGGTGTGTATGATGATAAATAACCGACCCGGGCGCGGTTTTTAATATCTCAACCAGTTCAGGCAGATCATGGACTTTCCGGCCGGTCAGCTCAGTTAAATGCAGATGCGTATAAAACTGAAAAGGCTGTATTGATTCTTCATGTTCGATCATAATAATATCTTGCGTAAATATGCAAAGAATTGGCTATATTATACTTGTTAAAATCCTAATCGTCAAATATGGATTTTTTTTTAATAAGGTTATGTCTGAATGTGGACTACTATTGGTCTCTTGCTGCTTCCCCGTCAGCAGCGGAAGGCTCGCCAAGAGATACCGCATCCCCCCGCGCTCTCCTGCCAGATTCTCTTGCTTTTTCAACAGCTTCAGGAACTGCCGCATTCACAATTAAGCGTACATGATCTCCTTCAGGGAATACCAGCAAATGATCATTTTCTATATCGTTAAGGATCTCCGAAAATAAATCATCAGAGATTTCAGTTTCAGCAGGCATATGAATCGGAAGTATTATTCTTCCATGACGACGATAGTTTGTTAAAATCTGGTTAATGCCTGCTTCAACTCTCCTGTTGTGAAACCTGAACAGCTCAACCATTTGACTGGTCAATGCTTCTCGTTCTTCCGGATGAAACAAGTTGTCCGCCGGTCCCCGTCGTAAATGGCTTGTATATTTATACAACTTATTTTCAGCTGCTTTAAAACGTACTGTTAAATGACCATCAGAGATTAGTGCATGTATATCTTCCGCAGTTAATTCACCGTCTTTCGTCATTTGTTGTAATAATCTCTCAGCTGTTTTATTTGTAACATACGCTTCGAATTCCTTTACTAAATCCTCGCTTCCTACCGCAACAGGTTCAATCTGATGCGGGAATTTGGGAAGTCCCGGATCAAGAGCAATATCCATAATGCGTATAAAACCCGTACTTGCATATCCTCCTGCTTTTTCAAATATATAGCCAACCGGCCTTGTTTCATAGGGCCTGAGCCTGCCTTTTGTTTTGCCGTCTTTTAAAGCTGGATAGATGTACATTCCGCCGTCAACAACAGTGCGCAGTAAATCAGATACATATGATCCTGAATAGGTAGAATAACCGCCCATATCAGTTTCGAGATAAGATATATATTCCTCAACCTCATCAGGTGCCCATTTGCTGCGTTTTCCACCCAGGGCAAGGCCGGTACTATCCTTACCTGCACACTGAGGAACAACGAAAGGAGCAACCTTAACAAACTTACCGTCTTTACTCAGCCGGTACTCCCACACACCTTCAGTAAACTCTGAAGCAAAAATAAGGCTTGTCTGCGCACCGAATAATACAATTATGCTGGCAATCATCACACCATCTGCTTCAATTCCCATGATCATGCCAACCGTACCATTGGTCGCTACTTTAGATGATCCATCTAAAGGATCAATCAATACCCGCAAATGAGAATGTTGATTTCCCCTAGATATTTTTCCTTCAATATTTTTAAATTCTTTTGCAATGCCGACTGGGACTTCCTCAGATATTATTTCTTTGACTTTCCCTGTATTAAAAATAACCGGCAGCATTATATCATTAAATACAATATCTAAATCCGCAACCTCATCACCTGATTTATTAGTCTCCCCTAACAGAAACCCAACGTCCTCTCCCAAGAAAGCAGGGATTGCTCTTTTGACCGTAACATCTAACAGGCTTGTTAAAATTTCAGCAACATCATCAGCATATGGTTTAGTTTTATCCCTTGCTGCAAGATCTTGATCAAAAGTTTGTTTACCCTCACTTGATCTCAATGTTATTTCATCGTTTTCTCCCTGCTCAGGCCTTCTCCAGCCGGCATTTTGATAGGTTTTCGTATTGGCTTTATAAAATTTTCTTAACGCAGCAATATCCCCGGTAATAATTTTTAAGACAGGGAATGTATCCATCTTTTTTTCAAGTGATTTAATAAGCTGTATTGTGTTTATACGTAAAAACTCATCAGATAGCTTAGCCAGCACTCTCTCTTCAACTGAAGGCCGTAATCTCAACGCCTTTCGAACTTTGCCAAGAAGCTCAGGGCTTCCTAATACAGCATATTCAGTTAAATCAAGCTTTTTAAGGCTATTAGATACTGCTTTGCCTTTTGCTTCTTTAAGATTAGAAAGCGCTTTCTCTAAAGAGGGAAGCAATGCATCAACCAAACCTTGCTCAACATTCTCACCAAAACCCCCTGATAAAATTTCTTTAACCTCAGCAATTAATGCCGGATTGATCTCTTTGCCTTTTTCCAATGCATCCCGGATCTTTGAGCTGAACATAAAAAGAATTTTTTGCATTTCAACATCGTTCTTAATATGGGGATCGTTAATACAGGCAACAAGATGCTGTGCAAAGTTGTTAAGATCTAAACCGGTCCCTAAAAAAACAAGATATGCTTCAAGAATATCTATTATTTCTTTACTGCCAAAAAAAGCTGAGATCTGCTGAGTTTGAGGATCATAGCATGATTTATACTGTTCCAAATCAATACGTCCGGCAGAAACCGGGCCTTCTTCAGTCATAATTAAACTTCTGCCGTAACCGCCCGCATATTCAAAAATAGCACCTACTTCCATAGCTTCCAAGGGAGTAAGCACTTCATTCCATAAACCGCCGTTTAAAAGAATCTCATAAAGATCAGCTAACGAATTGCTATAACGTACGGCAAGCGGTCTTTTATTCCAAACATCTCTTTTAAAAGCCTTAAATGCCGGCAGCCAATCAGATTCCTTTCCATGAAGTGCTGAACGAGAACCGGAAAATTTCGCCTCAATAAACGCCTGAATATCAGAACGGCTGGGATTTTCCCGCGGCTCTAATCTGCCCTGGTCATTTAATTTAAAATCAAACACATTATTAATAACCTGGTCCGCCTGCCGGCCTTGAACAAACCCGATAAAATTTGATCCCGGCCCTTTAAGTAAGATAAAGCTTGCAACCAGCTTATCAGGTGAAGCTTTATTGCCTTCATATATGCCAAAAAGGCTTCCTGCGCTCACATTAGCCTGTTCTATGCATGCAGGATTTTCCATGGGTGTTACCGCAACTAAATATTTCCCTTTAGCATGTAGTAATTCTTCTTGTTTATCATTATTGCGCACCCAGATAGAATCAACTAACGGATTTCCTTTTAATGCTTCATTAATTATATTAGTTAAAGCCTGTTCTCTCAAATCAGGCCTTCCATAGCCGCCAAATTGTATTTCTTCTGATAAAGAAGGCCAGAGTTTGGTAACCATGCTTTCAATCAAGCTTTTCAAATTTTCATCAATACCAGGCACCACGCTTCCTAAATCAATAATAGATTCTGATGAAACAGTTTTATCAGCAGCAGATTTTCCTGCTTTCAGACGTTCCTGTGCAAGTCTTTCATCACGCAGCTGCTTGAGTGTTGCTCTTTTAGACCCCAAAACCCCTGGTTCTCCATAGGCATTTACATCTTTTGCTTTTTTAAAACTCTTGGCTTCAACAACCACTGCCCCAAAAAAGAATAACGCAAGATCAGCAATAGCTGCTTCATCTAATTTTGGTAATTGTATATTAAATAATGGATTATTACGTTCAGATAAATTATTCTCAACAGCGCGTTTATACAAACCAGCGGTCTGCGATACCGGTGAATTTAAGGCTGGATCATCTTCAACATCAATCGTTGTAACCATTGTCCGGCCGGTAGTTGATATTTTAGGCATTGCAGAAACAATATTCCGTAAACCATGTTTTGCCATAGTTAACAGACTTACCCCGGGTTTTCCCAAACTTTCATTATACAGCTGTATAAGCCATTCTCTAAAACCGCGCAGTTTTTCCGGATACAGTAAAAATGTATTGATATTTTTGCCTTTATTCTCATTTAAAACACGTGATAATCCGCCATACAGAAGAGAAGGATTTTGTTTGACTATCTCAAGAGCTTCAGCTCTTGCTT
>JBDRMW010000041.1:0-4121 GCA_043811735.1 bacterium | reverse complement strand
ATGTCAACGCATAAAAACATGATTGATAAAGCACTGCAGTTAGCTGACAGCGGTGTTGAAATCGCCAAAGGAGAACTGCGGGCAAACTCTGAATATAATAGAGCTGAGTCAGAGCAGCCGTTTCCGAGGGTTCTTGACGGCAGGGGTGAGATTGATATTACGGTGACAACTACCACGGTTCATCCTGATTATCCGGGTGAATATGTGGCTGATGTTATCTCATTTGGGACATATTACAGCGGGAGTTATACGGCAAAAAAAGGAGTTCAAGCAATACTTAAACTCGATAATCCAGGCAATTATTTCATTGCTGTTGTTGGTGAACTTGCGGTGGGTGCTGGATCAGATTTGACCGGCACGACTGATCCCGGAGGTGAAGGCGGGACTATTTATGGGAATAAACTGAGTTTTAATCCTGATCCAGTTATGAATAGTATCAGCGTATGGAATGCGGAATATAACACTTCATGTATTCTTGCCCAAGAAGATGTGGATAATAATTATGTTGTTTTTACCGATCCGAATGTATCATGGCCGGAACAGGTTGACAGTAAAGTTTTACCGGTTGTTTCTGTTGAGCTGATGCACCGGTATTATATTGCGGCAACAACCGTCGCGCCAAGTTCACTATTACAGCATGGTACGCAGGCAGATCCTCTGGACTGCGGCGGTTCGCAGGCTCCGTTAACATTTCCTGAGAATGGATCAAATGTCTGGTATTGGCCTAACACCGGTGATCCGCTTGAAGGTAATGGGGGATCTTTGTATATTAATAAACTTACGTATGATTTTTTTGATCCGGCAGCCAGCGAAGATAAATCATGTATTGTTGTTGTGAACGGAAGTATGTATATTAGCGGTGATATTGCAAAGAATGATCAGAATGCAGATTATACGATTGGTTTTATTGTTAAGGGCAATGTGTTTATTGAGTTAGATCAATTGACTAATAATCTGACGATTGAAGGAACATTGTTTATTGCAACCAATGGAAGATTTTCAGTTGTTGGATCAACTATTCATAATAGTTTTAACTTTTCAGGTGCAGCATTGTTTTCAGATAAAATGGATTTAGCCCGTGGATTTAATGTGCGAACCTATACCTATGATCCGATGGTAAAAAATATTTCAAACCTTCCTTTCTTAGTTTATCCGGTGGAATATACAGTTTTTCCTAATTAACTCAAGTTTAAATTTAAATGTACATTCAATTTAAATAAATAATAAATAAATTTATCTATTAATAGTTATTTTATGGTTATCCCGAGACTCTGAAATCCGTCATACCCTCTTGACATTGAATGGTTTTGGGGTTATATTTATATAGGTTTATATTGGTTTATAATATCTGAAAAATCTGCGCTATGCAGGCCCTGTATCCGTATCTGGGCAGGGGGCAAACCCGGAGAAATCCGGGGACGCAAAGCCAACGGAGCTCACGAATAATAGTGAAGCTGGCCGGGTTGCCGATAAAAAACGGTAATCCGGTTTTTTCATTTTATGGGGAATTCTATGAGAAACTTATTTCAAAAAAATCAAAGCGGCATATCATATGTCGAGACACTCATTGCCGCAGCTATTTTAGCGGTTATCGCAGTTTCATTTGCTATGATAATACAAATGTCCGGGGTCACCTCCGTCAAGCATCAAAACAAAAGAAAAGCTAACCAGTTTGCCCAGGCTGTTATAGAGCATCTTAAAATTAAGGCCCGGGAGAATTATTTTTTCATTGTTTCAGATACACTTGGCCAGCCTAAAACGTATAATGAAATAACCGGCTTAGGCGAGCGTTTTCAGGGCATGACTGCTTTTTTAACCGTTTCTAACAGTTCCGGAACAAAAGAAGTCGAAATTAAAATAGAGTGGCCTGAAAAAGAAGGAACACAGCAGGCAATATATTATACACGCGTCTCGCCCATAGGATTTCCCACCGGAGGTATTGCAACCGGGTATGTATACTATTATAAACAGTTGGATCCGAATCCAGATCCTACATATGGAACACCGCACCATATTCCAACCGGTGACCCGGCTGATCCTGATCCAGATCCAGAATATTTCGGCGGTGCAGGCGGTTTTATCATACGCGCATTAAGCAATGACGGCGACGGCAGTTATACGGAAACAGTCAGCGGTGATGACGGCAATTATACATTAAAAAATATTAAAGTCGAAGATCCGCCTGTGCCGGTTGATATTACGTTTTATAAAGAAGGTTCAAAACCGAATGATAAAGCTAATGAGACAGGTTATTATTTTTTCGACTCCAGTCTATCTACTTGGGTTGATATTTTTATATCTCATAGCGGGCAGGCTGTAATTCAGGCAACATTCAATGAGATTGGAGAAGTACAGGATCTAAATAATATTTTCTGCGCCCGCGGCTGGAGTGTTTATGCGGATCTGCATTATAAAAATCATCCGCCGGGGATAGAGTTTCAGGAAGCAAATTATACCAACACGAACTATGAACACTTAATAAAAATATCAGGAGATGGTTTGAGATGGGGCAGATATAATTCATTTGAAGCTGATAATAGAGATTACTGGGATTTTTCTGAAAATATTTTGAGTTATGATGCAGCACGAAACTTACATGGTAATTATTATAATCTTATCATACGCAATGTGCGGGGAGGGTACAATAGTAAAAAGATCAGTTTATCGGTTGGGCGATATAATGGTTCAAACCCCACCAGAGGGAATAATAAGTGGGATCCTGATACGGATCCTAATTTTAAATGGGGTACGATTGCTCTGGTTGACAGGACGATTGAATTCAATCCTGTTGGAGTAAGACCATTTACCAATGATGCTAATCCTCCCCCTTATAATCCCCACCTGGCTGCGCCGACTATTCCCGGTGTAAATAATATTCCTAACACCAATAGTTTTCCTCTTGGCGCCCAGGCGCAAGGATTTAACAATACGCTTAATTTAGAAGCAAACCGCAGTATATATGGGACAGCAACGGCAATTATTCAATCAAAAGCTGAATTAACACGTTTGGGATGGATTACCGGCACCGCTTATTTTGAAGGCGGAGGAGCGGTCAACCCTGCTCCACAGTTCACTGTTTTGATGGATAATCCTGACGGGCATATTGAGGGAACGGCAAATGATGCTGATTATAATTGTAATGTGAATAATAATGGTGAGTTTGGATTTTATAATATTATTGATGATGATATGTCTCCGATTCCAAATTTTGGGAATTGGAATTTTCGTCAAACTTTCCGGTGTTACGGTGATTCAGGCGGTGAAGAATACTGGGGTGTGGTTGATGAAATTAGTTTTGACGCCGGATCAACCTGGTACAATTATGATGCCGGAAGTCTGCCGGACTGTCCGCTCAATGAAGAAACACAGGTTAAAATAACCGTGCTTCCCGGTGCTGATTACACGGGAAACATCAACAAAACATATACCGATGGATTTGGTATTATTCAAACGGTCAATGCCGGCCAGTATAAAATCAGTCTTCTGCAGTCAGGCGGATCCTGGACATATGGTTCTTTTACAACTGATATTCTGGGTGGAGGGGCGTATGCGATTCAAGATGTTAATCGTATGGGTATAGGAACTGATAGAACACCCGGCGGTATAATCGAGACCGCAGCCTCATCTGCGATTGCGGATCCTGATTTTGGTGCTGTTGAAGTCCTGTTTGATATTACGGTTGTTGATGGATCAGGAAATCCATTAAATGGTGCAACGGTAAAAATTTATCAAAATGCTTCCGGCGATGCTGACCGATGGATTCGCTGGGATGATCCATTGACCGGACTTGAAGAAGTTACAACCGGCGGTGATGGTAGAATAATCGGTGCTCCCCGTTCTGGTTTTCTGGCACCGATGATAGTAACTCTGCCGCTTACTGTACCTGACAATGGGGGCCCGTTTGCAAGAGATTATACGATCAATGCTGATTCAAGCAGTGTTTCATATGTGCGAGTTGTATATAATAGTAAAACATATGATGATTTATCTGATTACGATGCACCTAATCCTGATAGAGCCGATATACCGCGCAGACCCCTGCAGACAAAGACAAAAACAGTAGCCTTTCCCGGCAGTACAGGATCTAATGATGTAATGATTAGTTTCTATCTTAATGTTGT
>JBDRMW010000040.1:0-17509 GCA_043811735.1 bacterium | reverse complement strand
GCTTTTTTTAGTAAAAATTACAAAAACAATACGGCAGGATCATGAATTTATTTCAGATCCTGCCATTTGTTTATTCAGATCGATTGGTCATTAGGTGGGTACGAAAATATCTTTTCTATTGATTTTTGACGAATACTTATTATAATAGATATTGCGTTATACAGGTACCTCATGAAACGAATACACAGAATCTTATTAAGTTTACTCATTGGTTGTTCGATGCTCTATGCGGGCACTGCATCTGCTGAGACCTTATGGGAAAAACGCCGGAAAGCTTATGAACGCCTTAAAGCTGATCCCCAGCAGGATAGTTCTTCTCCGATAAAGAAGAAATCATCAAGTGCACCAACATATAAGCCGGGCATAACCTATACTACCGGTAAAGATGATTTTGGCATAAAAAAAGTTAATACCTTTTCCTCATCCCGCCAGTTTAGAAATCCGTACAATATAACGATCCCCACTGAATACGGTGATATTACTGATATCCTCTACAGTGAGGGCAAACCATTGGTTATTAATATTCAGGATTATCATTGTAATTATCAGGCGCAAAAACAGATTGCCTATATCTTAGAAGAGCTGATTGTTAATGCTGATTTAAAGCTTATTATGGTTGAAGGAAACAGCAAAGATGCAAGCCTGAAACATCTGCGCAGCATGGCCGGCAGGGAACGGCGTATTGAGGTTGGGGAGGATTACCTTAAACGGGGTATGATTTCAGGCGAGGAGTATCTTGATATTATTTCTGAGTATGATTTTAAACCGCTGGGTATTGAAGATAAAGATCTCTATATGGATAATCTTGATGCGTTTTTGGCGATTGATAAGTTTCAAAAAGATGCGTTGAAAATCATTGAGGATTTTCAGCTTATTATCAGGAACTTAAAACCAAAAGTATACAGCAAAAAACTGCTTGAAATTGATCAAAAAAGACAGCAATGTGATGAAGAAAAAATATCATTTGAAATATACTGCAATTATCTGTTAGATCTGGCAAAAGAAAACAATGTTCTGCTGGGATTTTCGTTTGACAATATTAACCGGGTATTAAAAGTAGGGAAATTAGAGAAAAATATTAATTTTAACCAGGTTAACCGCGAACGGGATGAATTTATTAAAGATTTAAATAAAAAGTTAACTGATGAAGAACTGGCTCGGCTGTTGTTTAAAGTCAAAGAGTTTAAAAACAACCGGATCAGTGCGAATGATTTTCATGCATATTTAAAGCAGCTGCCTAAAAATACTTCCTGGATGGGGAAATTCCCGGAATTGGTTGAGTATATTGATTATCTGGCTGTTCACGATGAGATTGAAGTTATTAGTTTGTTTGAGGAATTAGATAAGATTGAAGATGCGGTTAAAGAAAAACTGTTTAAAAATGAAAATGAACGGCAACTCTCCCATTTGGACCGGTATGCTGATATTCTTTACGGGTTTTATGCGCTGGAGCTCATTCCTTCGCAGTATGCCTATTACAAATCAAACCCTGAATCTTTTAAGATCCCTGAGTGGAAGGCTTTTCTTGATAAACTTACGCGAAAATATAAATTAACCAAACATGTCCCGCAGGATGTTTCACTCATTGTCAATGAAAAAGAGACGGTTGATTTGTTTTACCGGTTAGCAAAGCAGAGGGATCACGTGTTTGTAAAGAAGATTAAAGGCTATTTTGCACAGGAAAAAACAGATATCGGCGCGCTGATCACCGGCGGCTTTCACAGTGCAAATCTGGCTCAATTAGTCCACGATGCGGGATTTTCTTATATGACGGTTCTTCCTACCGTCACGGAAGTGACTGATGAAGAACTGTATCATTCCGTATTGAAGTATAAAACCGACCTTATGAAGAAAGCCCAGACCAAAGAATAAAAAATACCATAATCAGGAAAACAATTTTATTTGCCCGGAAAAATTTCTTTTTCGGCATCCGATAAACGGCAAAATTCGGTTGTCCAAGAACTCAACCCAAAAAATCATAAGATTTTTTGGGTTTCGAACAGCTTGGACAAAGTTTCCGAATTTTGTCTTCGGATGCCGGATATTTTTAACGGGCGAATAAAATTGTTTTCCTGATTATTAAAGGGAGGAAAACCAAAAAAACTAAAATAATAAAAACATCTTTTCAAAAATTTATAATTGTCATATAATATAAGCCAGATAGCCGGACATATTTTGAAAGTTGAGGGAACCCTATGTTTTGTCCTAGCTGTGAAAAACAGATGCCTGATATGAGCAGTTACTGCGGCAGATGCGGGATGTTTTTAAATAAGACCAGCAGTAATTTTATGAAGCTTTCAATTAATATCGGATGGATCCTGCGCCGTTCTATGGGTGGATTTGCGGCAGGGGCGGTCGCGTGGGTTTTTGCCATGGCTGTATCCCGGACAGTGGGGATTGATTCAGGTCCGGGACTCCATGAGTTTTTATTATGCGTTATAACCGGTATTTTTTTAGGGACAGTGGGCGGTATTATTGAAGATTCCAGTTATAAAGCTTTTTTAGGCGGCATATTAGGCTGTGCAGGCGGCATCATCGGTGCTTTTGTAAGTAAAATATTTGCCGCGATTTTCAGCTGGGATCCGTTAAGCACGGTATCGTTTATTCCTGCCTGGATTGTGGTGGGGATGTTTATCGGAGCAAACAGCGGCATTGTAGAAAAATCAACTAAAAAAATAATGGTAGGCATATTGGTGGGGATGCTGGGCGGTGCATTGGGCGGGTTTATCGGGGTTGAGATGTACGGATCATTGGCTGCTGATTTTGTTAAAACAGGCGTGAGCTGGTCAACCGTCAGAGGCGTTGAACTGTTTTCCGGCGGAATTTTTGGGGCAACATTCTGGCTGGTCTTGGGTATTGTTCAAAAACTGTATATTTTTAAGCGGCGGCTTGAGCCAAAAATGGATAAAAAAATCTGCGATACGTGTAAGGCGCAAAGCCCGCTTAATTATTGGTACTGCATTAAATGCGGGGCAGCTTTGCAGGTAGAAGCTCCGCGGGAGAAGATTAAAGTCACCCCTTTCAGAGCACTTGAACGCACCATTAATGCATTCAGGTTTATGTCCTGGCTGTTCGGTGCCGCAGGAATTATCACATCCTGTGTGATTTTTGTGGTGTTTTTGATAAGTTTTAGAAGTAACCCGCTTTTTGCGTTTCTGGTTGGACTCTCGATCGCATTATTATCGTATTTGTTAGTTGTGCTTTTCAGTTTTATGTCAGATATGCTTTCTTCACTGGTGAAGATTACTGATTCCCTGGAACCCAAGCCGCAATAATGGTTCCGGGGTATTAGGCCATAATCTCACCTTCACAACGTTTTATGTTAATTTACATATTGTCAATACAACTATCAATGTGTAATGATCACTATAACGCTAAAAAAATGCGTTTTGCGCCCCGGGGCCGCTCATTAGGGATGTATGAGTTGGTTGGCGAGGCGGACTGCCTGGACAGCGTCCGGTGCGTACCCGTCCGCCTGGATTGAGTCTGCAAACCGTGCGGTTACGGCTGCACCCCCTACGATTATTTTTGACGGGATATGTTCTAAGTTTTTAAGCTTTATGACATCCTCCATATGGATCATGGTGGTTGTCATGAGCGCGGATAATCCAATAATCTCAGGCTGTATTTCTATAGCAGTATCAATAATCTTCTGCGCGTCAACGTTTTTCCCTAAATCAACCACCTGCCATCCATGATTTTCAAACACGGTTTTTACAATGTTTTTACCGATATCATGAATATCACCTTTAACGGTTGCCAGGAGAATTGTTCCTTTGGATTCAGTGATTTGCTGAGGAAATTTTGACTGGATGTAGAGAAAGGCTTTTTGAATGGTATCTGCACACATGAGCACCTGCGGAAGAAAATACTGTTTACGCACAAATTTTTCACCGACTTCCTCTAATGCGGGAAGAAGTATTCCATTGGTAATTTCACGGGGTTCAATATGGTCTAAGAGCGCAGAATCTATCAGTGCATAAATACTTTCCTGAACGCCGTACAACACGGCTGAATACAATTTTTGGTGTATTGATTTAATATCAGTAATAGTGGCGGTTTTTTTTGAGGCTGCCGTTGATGTTATTCCCGCATATTTATTTATATACCGGGTGCAGTTTGTATCGTGTAAGTTAAATACAGCTAATGCATATTTATCATTTTTCCCCCAGGGAACCAAGGGATTCATAATAGCAGATGTCAGCCCTTTTGAGCGGGCAAGATTTAAAAACGTACTGTTTAATGCGGATCTGTTGGGAAGGCCGAATGAGATATTGCTTATGCCTAAAATGGTATTAAGTTTTAGCTTTGATCTAACGAGTTTAATGCTTGTAAGTGTTTCCTGAGCTTGATCTGCTTCAGAACTGGCAGTTAATGAAAGATTATCAATAAAAATATCTTCACGGTTAATTCCGTTTTTTAATGCAGAATGCAAAATTTTTTGCGCAATCTGCATGCGTTTAGCCGCAGTTGAAGGGATACCTTTTTCATCAATGGTTAATCCAATAATTCCTGCACCGTAACGTTTTATAAGCGGAAGGATCGCGTTTAATTTGTGCGTTTCACCGGTTACTGAGTTTACCAGAGGTTTTCCTTCGCAGAGTTTGAGTGCGGTTTCAAGAACCTCCGGTGAGTTTGAATCGATACACATGGGTACCTGAACGGAAGATTGAACAATATCCAATGCTTTTTTCATTAATTTTTGTTCATTCCCGCCGGGTAACCCCATATTAACATCGAGCATATGAGCTCCGGCTGAAACCTGGGCCACGGCATCGTTCCTAACCGTGGTAAAATTAAAATCAGCCAGTTCTTTTTGGAGAATGTTTCTCCCCGTGGGATTTATGCGCTCCCCGATTTTTATAAGCGGTGACTTATGGGTTATGGTAAGTGTTTTGGTGCGGGAACAAAACCGGGTTATATTAATTTTTTTCTTCCGTATTTTTGGTTTTTGTTTGTTTAATTTTTGAGCTATTGCAGTAATAAAACTTGGATCCGTTCCGCAGCAGCCGCCGATTAGATTTACCCCCAGTCGGGCAAATTTTTGTGCGTACGTTACAAATTCTTGTATGGTTCCGGGATATATTGTTTCCCGGTTGATTAATTGAGGCATACCCCTGTTTGGTTTAACTGAAATCGGGAGATGGGTATGCTGCGCAAGAATTTTCACTAACGGGTAAAGATTTTTCGGCCCCACACTGCAGTTTATGCCGATGCCGTCTGCACCCATTGCTTCAGCTACCGTAATAAAACTTAACGGATCCGTGCCGGTGACGGTAGTGCCGTCTTCGGTAAAGGTCATCTGAACGAATACCGGTCCATCAAAACAATCTTTGGCAGCACGCAGGGCTGCTTTAACCTCGCGTATATCTGACATGGTCTCAATAATAAAAAGATCGGGATTGGCTGTTGAGAGTATGCGCGCCTGTTCAGCAAAAAGATCATATGCTGCGTCCCAGCTTAACGGGCCTAAGGGTTTAAGATAACTTCCCAGAGGGCCGATATCACAGGCGACAAAACCGCGTGTTTTCTTGACCGCGTTACGTGCGATTTTAACTGCTTCGAAATTAATTGCATCAATTTTATGAGCTAAATGGTAATCGCTCAGTTTGCTGCGGGTTGCACCAAAGGTGTTGGTCAGCACCACATCTGAACCGGCATTCACATAATCAGCATGAACTGATTCAACTATATGCGGTGCCGTAATATTTAATTCTTCCGGAGCCTGTCCGGTTTTAAGCCCTCGCTGCTGCAGCAGTGTTCCCATTGCTCCATCGCTGACCAGTATTTTTTTAGTCAAGGTTTTAAGAAATCGGTTGTTTTTCATGGGTTCTTAATTTTTATTTCCATCGGTTACACCCAGAATAGCGGATATTGATTTTTCCGGGAACATAATATGGGCTGAGCTTACATGAATATGAATTTTTTCTGCTTCAAGCCAGTCAAGAAACGATTTCTGATTTTCCAGATGCCAATCCCCATATCCGGGAGAAAACCGCCGGGTAATACGCTGGTGATGAGCAGACGCAATCTGTTTGATCTGTTGCTGTACGGTATGTGCATATTCTTCAACCGCCACCGATCCTATCGCATCAAAGATTAACGCATTAACGGTATCATTTTCTGTATGACAGACATCCCTTTTTTCTTCCAGCGCCTTAGCAATAGTTACTGCAAATCCGTATGCGGTATGACAGTTTTTCAGCAGGCTGCTTATATGGGTGCTGTGTATCTCATATCCGCTTGAAAGAAGAACCGCATCTCCGGTATTTGAAATGATCTTATCAGCGCGTATTATATGAACCGGTTTGATCAGTTTTTGAGCAGCCAGCAGCGCATCATCAATCCGGCGGTTAACCGCATCAGTTATTGATCCCCGTGAAAAATTATGTCCCAGGCGCTGCAGCAGTTTTTTTTTAGATATTTTCATAAGCCTTTACAAGAATATATACTATCACGTAAAGCATGATATGGTCAATCAGAAAATAATAAAGCAATAAACTACTTGACCGGGTATAAAAAAAAAATGTAATTTTATATTATTACATTACACCCTTAAACAATATTCGATTACTAAGGGAAATAATTTACAGAGGATACATATATGAACCATACCCACGATCACGTAAAAGAAGTGGACCCCCATTTTTTCAGCTTGGTATTATCGTTGTCATCAGCGGCGATGCAGCAGCTGGGTAAAATACCCAACCCCATGAGCCAAAAGGTCGAAAAAAATCTGGTTCAGGCACAGATGACTATTGATATGCTGCTGATGGTTAAAAATAAGACTGCGGGCAATCTTTCTCCGAAAGAAGACCAGCTTATAAAGAGTTCTTTAAGCGATTTACAGCTTAATTATGCAGATGAAGTTGAAAAAGCAAACAAATCCCGTGAAAACGCTGCTAAAGAGGAACCCCCTCAAAAAGACCAACAAACTTAAGAAAAACAACAAATCAAATTATCCCTTGACAGAATAGGGAATTTGTTATATATAAAAAGTGAGTTAATTTTAGATATAAAAGTATATTATATCAGGAGGACATATGAAAAGCACCATGAAGTTAATATTATTTATGTTAATAATCGGCGGAGTTGCTTGTCTGCAATTTCCCGTAGTTAATTCACAAGAAGATGTAGAAGAAATTGTGGTTATGGAAGAAGATGTAGAAATTGAAGAAGAAGGCAGTGAAGAATATGTAGAAGAAGATGCGGAAGCCGCTGAAGCTGAATCTGTGGAGGCAGGCGAAGAAGTTGAAGAGTTTGCTGACGAAACAGAAGAGATAGAAGAAGAAATTAATGAAGAAGCTCCCGCTGAAGCAGACGTTTTTGAAGAAACTCCAATGGAAGAAGCTCCTATGGAAGAATCTTCATATGAGGAACCTCAGCGGGCAGCCACTCCTTTTGCGGGAGATTTTATTGAATATACCATTGTAAAAGGTGATTGCTTATGGTTTATATCAGGCCGTTTTTATAAGGATCCATTTTTATGGCCAGAGATTTATAAGGCAAACCCATATATTAAAGATCCTCATTGGATCTATCCAAACGATACTTTAATAATCCCCGGCATTACTCCGGAAAAACCCGTTGATGAGTTTACCTCCGAGCCTCCTGTTGAACAACCATTTGAAGAGGTTCTTGAAGAAGCCCCGGTTGAAGAGGTTCTTGAAGAAGAAGTTGTTGATCTTCAGCCATCAGAAGAAATTATTGAAGAAGAGATGCTTGATGAAGAAGATTTGGAAATAGCTGAAATCGAAGAAGAGGATATGGGGAAAGCAGCGCTTGGCAGTGAAAAGGATGTGCTTATACCTGACAATAAAAAATATATCAGCTCGAGTTTTGTTGCACCCCTTGATTGGCAGTTTGACGGGCATGTTATCGGCGAAGTGAGCCAAAAACTCATGGTAAGCCAGGGGGATGATGTGTATATTGATGTAGGCATTGATCAGGGCATGAAACCAAAAATGCGATGTATTGTATATCGGCCCGGCCGAACGATTAAAGATCGTATTTCACGTGAAATATTGGGCAGAGTAGTTCGAAAAATTGCAGTTGTTCAAGTCGGGTATGATATTGAAGCTAATGTCTCAACAGCACGCGTTATCTCAAGTTATGATTATATTCTGCCCGGTGATATGATTCGTATTGTGAATCAAGAATAATTACCTCTCCCGTTACCGTCATGCGTAAAATCCTTATTATATTTCTTATTTGTTTTATGTCACTCGTCTGGTTTGCTCGATTTGTTTCTTCGGGCAGGTTCCAAACATTTCTTGACAATCACCCGCATCCTGTCTGGGCAGTCCGTGCGCAATATACCATGTCTATGTATCATTATATGCGCAGTCATTATAAAGAGGCTGTTGAGAGCGATGACCGGATCATAAAGATATATCCAAAATCTTCATTTGCAGAAAAAGCATTATTGCATAAGGCACGTTCGTATCTAGCTTTAGGGAATAAGAAAAAAGCCGTTGAGTTGTACGAATTGTTCATGAAGACCTACCCAGACAGCGAGCAGTTTGAGTATGCTGAACAAAAACAGAAGAGACTCAGCTCCTTTTAAAAAACACACATAATGAGTTTTTATAATATCCGTCCTGAAAAAGAAAAATCTTTGCGCGAAAAAATGAAAAACCTTAATATTCAGAAAACTGATATTATTGAAAAATTTATCCGCTCCAGCGGCAAGGGCGGCCAGCATGTAAATAAATCTTCAACCTGTGTATATCTAAAACATGTGCCTTCCGGCATTGAAGTAAAAATGCAGCAAGAGCGTTCGCAGAGCCTTAATCGATTTCTTGCCCGGAGACTGCTCGTCCGGAAGATAGCAGAAAAAATATATAGTATTAAAACGGAAGAACAACGGCGCGCGGCAAAAATAAGGCGTCAAAAACGCCGCCGGTCACGCCGTTCAAAAGAAAAAATGCTGAGGGATAAAAAGATAATTTCAGCAAAGAAAAAATTACGCAGGCCAATTATTTCTATCGATGAATAACTCACCCCCCCCCCCATACACTAAACCCGTCTTTGGCAGGAAAAACTGATCCATCTATATTTTAAACTCTTAATAGGAGTTGATAAATTAAGGATTATTTGTTACATTAGAATTCAACTATGGCTAATCCAAATCCAAACATAAACCTTAATATTCTTATTGGCGGTGCTGCGGGGCAGGGTGTTCAGACTATCGGGACGTTTCTTGCCAAAATGCTTTTTAGAAGCGGCTTGTATGTTTTTTGTCTGCAGGATTATCAGTCGCGTATCAAAGGAGGGGAAAACTCGTTTCGGGTACGATTGAGTAATAATAACCTGACCGCATCGGTTGAAAAAGTTGACATATTGGTTGTATTGCATAAAACCGCCTATACCGCACACCTGTCCAAAGTAGTGCCTGGAGGTATTATTCTCTATGATGCAGGACAAATAAAGCCTCCCTTTAAGTTACCGGGCATTGCGGGCATTCCTATGGAAGAGATCTCAAAAACAACCGGCGGAGATAAAAGTTTTACTAATATGGTTGCCTTAGGCGCTATCGGAGGGATTTTAGGCTTTGATCTGCAGAGCATGCACGGCGTTATTGAGGATAAGTTTACCGCAAAAGGTAAAGAAATCGTTGATAAAAATCTTGCCTGCCTTAAGGCCGGATATGAGCATGCACATACCAATTATTATCATATGCAGGGCATTACCCTTCCCCTGGATGCGCGGTTTATAAAAAGGCAAAACATGCATGCCAAGTCTAAGCGGGTGAGAACCGGCGGCCGTGTCATCATGAATGGGACTGAAAGCGCCGGGTTCGGGATGCTTAATGCGGGTCTTAAGTTTTATGCGGCATATCCTATGTCTCCTTCAACAGGGATGATGGTTTATTTAGCGGGAAAGGCAAAGAAGTTTAATATCCTGGTTGAACAGGCTGAAGATGAAATAGCAGCGATTCAAATGGCGCTGGGAGCATCTTTTGCCGGAGCCCGGTCCGCGGTGGGTACCTCGGGCGGCGGCTTTTCACTGATGGTTGAAAGTTTAAGCCTTGCCGGCATAACGGAAACTCCTCTGGTGATTTATATTATGCAAAGGCCGGGGCCTGCAACCGGTCTTCCGACCAGAACCGAGCAGGCTGATTTAGAATTTGCTGTTCATGCAGGCCATGGCGAATTCCCCCGGTTTGTATTTGCACCCGGAGATCCTCTTGAAATGTTTACAACGAGTATAAACGCATTTAATCTGGCTGATAAATATCAAGTGCCGGTGCTTATTTTAGGTGATCAGTACTTAAGCGATAGTTATCGGGTGTTTGATATGCCGGATATTACGCAGGTTCGGATAGAAAAACAAATTCTGCCTTCTTCACAACAGCAGAGTCAATATAAAAGATATAAAATTACTGACAACGGCGTTTCACCCCGCGCGATTCCCGGATTCGGGAAAGGGCTGGTCATTGCGGATAGCGATGAACATGATGAACAGGGGCATTTAACCGAAGATCTCAATATGCGTATTCTGCAGGTTAATAAACGAATGAAAAAAACTGAAGCAATGCACAAAGAAATCCCCAAACCGACGGTCTACGGTGATTATAATGCTGAAGTGAGATTAATCTGTTGGGGATCGACCTTAGGAATATTGCAGGAAGTTGTTGATAGGTTGCGTAAGGAAGCCAGGAGTATTTCGGCAGTTCATTTTAACGGTATATGGCCGTTTCCTAAAGAAGATGCTGCCCGAGAACTCTTAGGCGCCTCGCGGCTGATTGTGGTTGAAAATAATTCTCAGGCTCAGCTTGCCCGGATTATTCAGGCAGAACTTGGGATTGAGATACGGGAAAAAATATTAAAATATAACGGGATGCAGTTTTTCCCGGAAGAGGTTATTGCACAAATATATGGTACAGGAAATTGATTTTAAAGGAATAGATTCAGCATGGTGCCCGGGCTGCGGTGATTTCGGCATTTTAAATGCGTTAAAAAAAGCATTGGTTGAATTAGGGAAAACCCCGGAAGAGATGCTGTTTGTCTCAGGTATTGGGCAGGCAGCGAAACTGCCGCATTACATACAAGGGAATGTCTTTAATGGATTGCACGGCAGAGCATTGCCTGCTGCTACCGGTGCAAAAATTGCCAATCCAAAACTCAATGTTATCGTTACTACCGGAGACGGTGATTGCTACGGGGAAGGCGGTAATCATTTTATTAATGCCATACGGAGGAATATCAACATAACCCTGCTGGTGCATAATAACGGGGTGTATGGGCTCACCAAAGGCCAGGCATCGCCGACCAGCCAGATTGGCATGAAAACAAAAATTGATCCCTCAGGAGTTACCGCCAAGCCATTTCAGCCCTTGGCAGCGGCTATCGCGCTTGGATGTGGATTTGCAGCGCGGTCTTTTGCCGGCGATCTCAAGTTAACCGTTGATTTAATAAAACGAGCAATACAATTTAAAGGATTTTCTTTTATAGATATTTTCCAGCCGTGTCCCTCGTTTAATCCTGAAAAAACATTTCAATGGTATACATCGCATACGTATCCGCTGCTTAAGCATGATCCTTCCGACAAAATTAAAGCTTTTGAGAAAGCATTGGACAGAGAAGATAAAATGCCGCTGGGCTTATTTTATTATGAAGAATCTGAATCATTCTTAGAACAGGCGCTGAACATGCCTGATAATGAACTTATTGAGGGTACTCCTTCAAAAGAAGAGTTGTATTATGTGCTGGTAAAGCAAAACATGTAACTGCCGGGGTGAAAATTATGTATGAATTTTTTAAAACAAATGAAAACTTTGCCCAAATGAGTGACGAGGACAAACAAATATTTGCTGAACATTGCACGATAAAAAAGGTTGCCAAAGATGAAGTTTTGTTTAAAGACGGAGAACACGGGGATGATGTATATATCGTGAAGGAAGGAATCATCCGGATATCAAAAAAAATCAGGGATGATGAAGTTATTACCCTTGCGTTATCCAAAGCAGGTATGATCTTCGGCGAGATGGCAATATTTGAATCGATATTACGGTATGCTGATGCGGCAGCCTTGACTAATGCTGAGTTGATTGTGTTTGATAAGAAAAGCTTTCAGCATATTCGTGAAATACATCCCAAAACCGCATTAGTCATTGTTGATATGATTATTAGATTTCTGGGGTTTTACTTAAGGAAAACCACTGACCGGGTCTATGGAATTTTCTTGGATAAAAACCAGCAAGAAAATTAATAAAAAATATTGTAAGTTGACAGAAGGATTGTATCTTTAATAAAATTACGTATAGTTTTTTATTAAGTCGGAATCATCGCATGGAGGAATATTGTTTAGAAAACTGTGTAAATCAAAGATACATCGGGCAACAGTCACTGATTCAAACCTAAATTATGAAGGCAGTCTTACCCTGGATTCAGATCTTATGCGTGCGGCTGATATTATGCGCTATGAGATCGTCCAAGTTGTTAATATTAATAACGGCGCTCGGTTTGAAACATATGTTATTCAAGGCGCTCAAGGGACGGGTGAAGTATGTCTTAATGGAGCTGCGGCGCGGTTAGGACAACCGGGTGATAAAGTTATCATAATATCGCATGGATATGTTGATCCGAAAGAGCAGACAAGTTTTAAACCGCAGTTTATTAAGGTTAATGATAAAAATAAGGTGCGCACATGAATGAGCAGTCTCAAAATGCGAAACAAGATCCTTCATCTAAACTAATACTCATTGTTGACGACGATGAAAACATTATCGAATACTTAATTACCTTGCTGCACAAGGAAGGATTTCGCACCAAATCAGCCATGGACGGTAAGATCGCACTTAAACGTGTCTTGGAAGAAAAGACGGATCTTATCCTTTTGGATATGATGATGCCCAACGCAGGAGGCTATGAGGTCTTAAAACCGCTGCAGGCTAAGGAAGAAACCAGGGACATCCCGGTCTTTGTTGTCTCGGCGAAAGTTTCTGATAGAAGCACCTGGGATATGATCAAGCAGGAGCCCAATGTAAAAGAGGTTATTCCAAAACCAATACGGCCGTTTCAATTTGTACAAAAAGTGCATGAAGTCTTACATACACTATCCCCTGATGAACGAAGAAGATTAGAACGAGAAAAGGGGAGAGAAAATACTCAAAAGTCTTCATCTGCAGACACCTGGGAAATGCCCCCGGGATTTAGAAAGAAGGGTGATCAATGAAACAGATTATACGCACACGATGGTTTCAAATTACCGCTGCGGTTGTTTGTACAATAGGGATAGTTTACGGGTTGGTGTATGTTGATGTGGTATCTCGTGCCCGTGAAGCATATATTGAAGGAGAAAAATACTGGGCATGGCATTATAATCCGAATGATAAAAAACTATATTTAGAAGAGAAACTTAAAGATGAACTTGCTGAAATTGAACAGAAATTCTCTAAAAAGAAGATCGATAAAAATCAATACGAACAGGAAGTACAAATCGCTCAGTTTAACTTCCAAGAATCATTAAAAGAAAGCTCAATCAAATATGCCTATGTATGGTATCAGACCGCGGTTGAGCTTTTTACCCCTCCTGAATCCAAATGGGTTAAGCTCTGCCGGGAAAAAATGCCTGTTGCCAAAGAAATGTGGAAAGCAGAACTTCGGGCCAAAAATATCCCATTTGAAGATTACATGCTTGAATGATAAAAGCGTTTAAATTAGTATCTGCGGTCTTAAGCCTGCCCATTGTATGGGGAACGCTTAAAGCCTTTATTAAAACAATCTCTATTTTTGATCCAACGCTTTCAAACCATAAACTTTTTGCTGCCGGACTCGCAGCATACCCGATTTTCCAAACGGTATTTTCACAGCCTCTGCGGACATATGTGTTTGGCCATGAGCTTACCCATGCATTGGCATCTATGCTGATGGGGGGCAAGATTAAAAAATTTAAGGTATCTGCAAAAGGAGGAAGCGTACAGTTAAGTAAATCAAATTTTATCATTAGTTTAGCTCCGTACTGCGTTCCTTTGTATACATTCTTCTTGATAGGATTATACTGGGGTATAAGTTATTTTTATCCGTTAAAGGCGTATTATGGAACATTTGTTTTTTTAGTTGGGTTTTCAATATCTTTCCACTTAAGCCTAACCATATTTGCGGTTAAACAGCGCCAGCCTGATATTACTAATACAGGGGCATTTTTTTCTTTAATCATTATTATGCTCATCAGCCCCTGGATCTGGGCTCTTATTTTAAAATGCATATTTTATACACAGATTGACTTAAGCAAATTTACCGCAATAACCTGTCGATATGCAGGTAATGCGTATGTGTTAATCTTCATGACGATAAAGAAGTTTATAATGAGTATAGCGGTATAATTATGATACTAATTGAATCTATTGTAAAAAAATTTCATAACTTTACCGCGGTTGATAACTTAAACCTGCAGATTCCCGATGGAGAAATATTCGGATTTATCGGTCCGAATGGAGCGGGGAAAACAACGACTATAAAATTATGCACCGGCCTTTTGAAGCCCACATCCGGCAGGATTCTGTTTGATTCATGGGATATACAAAAATCTCCTTTGGAAGCAAAGAAGATAATCGGCTATGTTTCAGATCAGCCATATGTGTATCCGCTCTTAACCGGGTATGAGTTTTTACGGTTTATCGGAGATCTGTATGGTGTTCCGAGGGCTTTTCAATTAAAGAAAATCCCGGAATTAATTGAAATGTTTGATCTTAAAAATACCGCGGGAGAACTTATAGAATCATATTCACACGGCATGCGTCAAAAGCTGATTTTAGCCGGTGTACTGCTTCATTCTCCCCGGGTGATTTTCTTGGATGAACCAATGGTCGGGTTAGACCCCAAAACAGCAAGGTTAGTAAAAAATATCTTTCAAGAGTCAGCAAAAAGAGGGGTAAGCATTTTTATGTCAACTCATTCATTAGAGCTTGCAGAAAAGATCTGTCATCGAATAGGTATTATCCATCAGGGAAAAGTCGTTGCCTTAGGTTCGGTTGAACACTTACGTGAAGATATGCACAACCAGGGGAATTTGGAAGATATCTTTTTAAAAATAACTTCTAACTAATGCTATGTTTATACGATTAAAACTTCAGATGTGGGTTAATGAGTTTAAGCGGCTTTCATTTGGCAAAACACTTAAAATCTTGTTTTTTCTTACTCTTGGATCTGTATTACTATTGAGTTTTTATTTTGGATTTTTTCGGTTAATTTCATATCTCGAAACGGTTCCTATCATTGGGGAACTCCTTATTATTAAATTCATATCAATGGTTTTCCTCCTGTCTTTTGGGATGATTATCATATCCAGCATTATCTCGGGCTTTTCAACATTGTATTATTCATCTGATTTAACACTCTGGATGTATGCACCTCTCCCGGTGATGAAAGTATATATGCATAAATCTGCAGAAACATTGGTCTATTCTTCGTGGATGATTGTCTTGGCGGTTATTCCTTTTTTAGCTGCATATGCTTCGGTAAAGGAATTAGGTATTATATTTTATATTGTATTAGTTTCGTTAATAATACCTTTTATAATAACTGCCGGATGTATCGGCATCATGATATGCACCCTGTTAGTGAGCATCTGTCCCTACCGGAAATTACGCGACGGCGTTATTATTATGGTGGTATTAATAGGCTCGGGGGTCTATATATTGTTTCGTCTTATGCAGCCGGAAGAATTGATACGGCCGGATGTGTTTGAACAAATGCTGATATATATTTCACTTCTTAAAACCCCTGCTTCGTGGTATGTGCCTTCCTGGTGGATCGCCTCGGCGATTGAATCATTTACCGCGCATAATTGGGAGCATCTGTTTATTTTTTCATCCCTTTTAATTTTATGTTCATTAATAAGCATAATCTGCATGAGCATGCTTGCACGAATCTTCTTTTATCACGGATGGTCTTCCGTTCATGAAGGCTATCGCCGTAAAACAAACGAATTAGACTGCCGATTATTTGCAGGCAAAACATCGCCCGGATATAGTATCATATGGAAAGATATTAAAATCTTTATGCGGGACGTAAATCAATGGCCGCAGCTTTTGCTGCTTTCAGCATTGATCGTGGTATATGTTTTTAGTATTTATAAGCTGCCGCTTGATACCTTGTATTTAAAAAGTCTTATTTCATTTTTAAATATTGGTATGATTGGATTTGTAATGTCCGCAGTTTCCTTGCGATTGGTATTCCCCTCCATGAGCCTTGAAGGGGATTATTTTTGGATATTATCTTCAGCACCGATTTCAAGGACGAAAATAATGTGGATGAAGTTTATATATTCATTCCCGGTTATATTATGCCTGGGGGTCATTCTTAGCTTTATTTCAAATAAATATTTGGATGCTGATGCATTTGTTCAGATCATGAGTTTGGGTTCCATTGTATTAATTGCTTTAACATTATCGGGAATGGGGATTGGGATGGGAAGCGCATTCCCCAAGTTTAAAATTGAAAATATTGCGCGCATTGAGAGTTCAGCAGGAGGCATATTGTATATGATTTTCTCCTTTTTATATTTAAGTCTCGTTATTTCGATGACGGCAGTTCCGATGCGCATGTATTTTTTTGCGCGTTTAGCCCGATCATCCGGGTCATTTTATCATGTCTTGTTTATTGCATGGGCCGTTCTTTTGGGTTTATCAGGAGTTTTTTTTGGCAGTTCGTTTATGTATGGCAGGAAGAAGTTAATGGAGTATGAAGTTTAAATTTGAGATTTCTTATCGAATAAAAATAATTTGTGCCGCGGTATGGGGAGTTTATATTCTTGCTTCTTTGAGTCAGGGTGCAGGGACTTTTTACGGGTCAGGATCAACCAACTTAAAACAGATTGCCTTTAGTTTTGATGATGGCCCGGGACATGCAACCGATGAAATACTGTCGATTTTAAAGCAATATGACATACAGGCTGTTTTTTTTATGCTTGGGAGTAACGTAAAAAAACATCCTGAAATTGCAAAGAATGTATTAGCCGAAGGCCATGAAGTTGCCAGCCATGCCTACAGCCATGTAAATTTATATAAATACAAAGACACAATTCCTCGAGGTATTTTGGATAAGGAACTTCATTTAAGTGCTGAAACGATTTATCAAGCAACGGGATACCAGGTGCGGTATGTGCGTATTCCGCATGGGTACTACCGGCCCTGGGTTAGAGAAGCAGCTCTTGCACAAAATGTAGATATAGTTCACTGGACGTTCGGCTGTGACTGGGAAAAAATGGATGCCAAGGAGATGATCGATGCATATGTGGATGCAGCAAAACCAGGAGCGATCCTGCTTTTTCATGACGGAGGAGGAACCAAGCAGCGACAAAAAACAATATTAATTTTACCTATTATTATTGAAAAGATAATAAAAAAAGGCTATACCATAGTACCCATAGATCAATTAATCAATCCGCATAATGAAAATAAAGAAGGCAAATAATCTTTACCTCACGTAATTTAACTATTTAAGAGATTGGACTACAGCCCGAATGAAGCCGAAGGCGAAATGAGGGTGCATCAGATACCCCC
>JBDRMW010000039.1:0-12602 GCA_043811735.1 bacterium | reverse complement strand
CTGGCGGCATTACCGATACCCCCGAACCCCATAGGGAACCCTCCCGTGGTTCCCCTCCGTCGAACAAAGTTCGACGGAGCCTCCCTTCCGCTACGGGAGCTTACGGTAATGCCGCCAGGCAGGGGGTTTTTTAAGTGATCTCATTATGTTCCCTTTACTTATCAAGTTTTAAAATAGCCAGAAATGCCTCCTGAGGCACATCCACTCGTGCAAACTGTTTCATTTTACGTTTTCCCTCTTTTTGCTTTTCCAGAAGCTTTTTTTTACGGGTAATATCCCCGCCGTAACATTTGGCGATAACATCCTTACGAAGCGCGCTGATAGTTTCTCGGGCAATAATATGATTCTTGACGCGTGCCTGCAGCGGAATGCTGATCATCTGCCGGGGTATCAAGGTTTTAAGCCGTTCTACGATTCTGCGCGAGTCATCATATGCCTTATCCTCATGGGAGATAAATGACAATGCGTCAACTTCTTCATTATTTATCATTATATCAACCTTAACTAATTGTGCGCCGCGAAAGCCAATCGGCTTATAATCAAGTGATGCATACCCTCTTGAAATAGATTTTAATTTATCATAAAAATCAAGAATAATCTCAGCCAACGGCAAATGATAGCTGAGCATAACACGGGAGGCTGTTATATACTTCATATTAATAAATTTTCCGCGCTTTTCCTGGCATAACTGCATCATCTGCCCCACATAATCCGATGGAAGCAGAATGGTCGCCTCAATGACCGGTTCATCAATTGCTTCAATCTCATGCGGCGGAGGAAAATTAGATGGATTCTCTATTTCCTGGATATTCATGAATTTATCCATAACGCGGTAGACCACATTAGGTGCGGTAGCGATAAGATTAAGATTAAACTCGCGCTCTAACCTGGTTTTAACAATATCCATATGAAGCAATCCTAAAAATCCGCATCGAAATCCAAAACCGAGCGCAACTGAGCGTTCCTGTTGATAAAAAAATGATGAATCCGAAAGATGAAGTTTCTCAATTGCCATCTTAAGGTTAGCATAATCAGCCTGATTTACCGGATACAGCCCCGCAAATACAAATGGCTTTAATTCATGATAGCCCGGATGAGCTTTAATCGTTGGTTTAAGTGTTTCGGTAATCGTATCGCCGATATGAACCAGATGAATATCCCGCATCCCCGTAATCAGATACCCGACTTCACCGGCTTTTAATATGCCTGATTTGACTAACTGCGGCTTTAAATATCCGACTTCTAATGCCTCGCAGGCAATATCGGTTGAAAGAAACTTTAGTTTTGCTTTTTCTTTAAGTTTACCGCCGAAGATTCGCACAAAAATAATCACCCCGCGGTATGAATCATAATATGAATCAAAAATAAGCGCTGAAAGTTTATCTTCGACAGAACCTTTGGGCGCAGGAAGTAATTTAGTCAATGCTTCTAATAGTCCGGGAACACCTGAGCCGCTTTTAGCGCTTACCAATAGAGGAGTGCTGTGTATACCAAGCACATCTTTTATTTGGCGGATAACTTCAGGGATATCTGCAGAGACAACGTCAATCTTATTTATGACGGGTATAATTTTCAATCCGCAGTCTTTGGCCAGCTGAGCGTTAGACAACGTCTGTGCTTCAACTCCTTGCGTTGCATCAACAACCAGAATGATTCCTTCACATGCCTCAAGCGCACGGGATACTTCATACGAAAAATCTACATGGCCGGGCGTATCGATCAGATTTAAAATATAATCTTCGCCTTTTTCGGACCGGTAATGCATACGCACTGCTTTTGCCTTAATCGTTATTCCCCGCTCTTTTTCGAGATCCATATCATCTAAGACCTGTGCATGCATATCCCGCATCTCAACAGTTTTAGTTAATTCCAGCAAGCGGTCTGCAAGGGTTGATTTGCCGTGATCAATATGCGCAACAATTGAAAAATTTCTAATATGCATGGTAAATATAAACTTTATGTATAAATTTAAATTATCTAATCTGACTTCGTTTAATTGTTTTTAGAATTGCCTGCCGGTCGGTTATTTGCAGAACTTGCTGAGCAAGATCTTGAGCTTTATTAAATGAACTTGCTCTAATAATACCTTTTATTTTCGGAATAGCATATGATGATATACTGAATTCATCTAAACCAAAACCAAGCAGCACCATGGTATACATAGGATCAGAAGCCATTTCACCGCACATCCCGACCCATTTTCCGGATGAATGGCATGCATCAACAATAAATTTTATAAATCTAAGCATTGCTAAATGCAAAGGATCATACAAATGCGCCACATTTTCATTTACGCGGTCCACCGCAAGGGTATATTGAATAAGATCGTTGGTGCCTATCGAAATAAAATCAACCTCTTTGGCTAATACATCAGTTATTAATGCAGCGCTCGGCACTTCAATCATAATACCAACTTCCATATTTTGATCAAATTCTTTCCGCTCTTTACTCAGCTCATCCTTTGCTTCTTTTAAAATTTGATTTGCTGAACGAAGCTCTTCTAAGCATGATATCATGGGATATAAGATGCGGACCTTCCCCACTGCTGAAGCCCGTAAAATCGCGCGCAGTTGAATCTTAAATACATCGGGATGTTTTAAACAGAGTCTTATTGACCGCAAGCCCATAAATGGATTCTTGTCTGCATCAACATTCATAACTCCCATTTTCATCAGTTTATCTCCGCCGACATCCATCGTCCTAATAGTGACTGAATACGGCAGCATGGTTTTGGCAATTTTTGAATAATTCTCAAACTGCTCCTGTTCATTCGGCAAGGCAGATCTATTAAGGAATAAATATTCCGTACGATACAATCCTACTCCTTCGGATCCATGGCTTAATACTGATTTAATCTCATCATATGAATCAATATTGGCTGCCAGGGTCAGACGATGTCCATCAACGGTGGTCGCCGGCATATCTCTCAACTTTTCCAGTTCACGGTATTCATCGAGCTGAATTTCAATCGCACGCCGGTAATTATGAACCGTTGAGGTGTCTGGATTCACAATCACCAGCCCCTGAGAGCCGTCAATAATAAGCATATCCCCCGTATGTATAACACGGGATATTTCCCGCAAACCAACGACCGCGGGTATTTCAAGGCTCTGCGCAAGAATCGCGGTGTGAGACGTGCGGCCGCCCATATCTGTTGCAAATCCCTTTACTTTTTGTTCTCTCATGTTCAAGGTATCGGAAGGAGTTAAATTATGCGCTACCACAATTGCTTCATCTTTCAATTGTTCCAAAGATTGTTTATCTATACCCATAAGATAATGAAGCAGTTTTCTCCCGGCATCGAATATATCATCTTTCCGTTCTCTAAAATATTCATCTTCTAATTGATCAAATGATCTTCCGATATTACCCAAAATAGTAGTTATCGCATATTCGGCAGTCACTTTATCTAACGAGATCATTTTTATAACATCACGATTCATCATCGGATCATCTAATATGAGCAGATATGCTTCAATGAGCCGTGCATGCTGTTTACCGAGCACTTTAAGCATTTTTTCTTTAGTCCGCATCATATCTTCTTTTACCCGGGACAATGCATGATTGTAACGCCCGATTTCCCGCTTAATATCATCAGTATGCATCCGCTTGGGCATTATCAGCGGATCATCATCCTGAAATACAAAGGCTTTTCCCATGGCTATGCCGGGAGAAGCACATATTCCTTTATACACTATTGATTTTCGTTTCATAATATGCTCCCATCAGAAGCTTTATGTTATTTAATCTTCATCGAATTTTCGTTCGAAAAGGCTCGATATTTCTTTCAACAAATCGTGCTCATCATCACCGTCAATAATTATGTTCAGTTTGGCCCCATATTCAGCAGCGATCATCATAAGTCCCATAATACTTTTTCCGTCTATCTCTTGATCACCCCGGATAACGCGTACTTTGCTTTTAAATTTGGTGGCTGCCATTACAAACATGGCGGCCGGCCGCGCATGTAAACCTAATTTATTTTTAATGGTAAATATTTTTTCTATCATGGTATCTCCTAATAAGTTGTTGCCCCAATATATGATAATAATACACAAATCAGAATGGTAAAATATACGACTTTAATGGTGGAAGTTTCTTTATGTTTAAAACCAAACAAGGCAAAGAAAAAACCAGCCAGGAGTAGCTTGTGCCATCCTCCGCCTTCAATAACAATAAAATAAGAGCATACCATTAATATCAGCAATGTCATAATAACCGGCGCGATCATGCGCCCCCAATTAAGGACTCTGAAGCGTTCGATAGTCGCAATAATCTGTATCCCCTGTTTATATGCAAGTGAAAATCCAAACCATCTAACCGGAATATGAACCATATTGTACAGTATTAAAAATAAAAATACCGCTAAAAACGCAGGCGCAGGCTCAATTTTATTTGCTGAGAAAAAATATATTGATGCCGCAATAATCGCACACAAACTTCTCCAGGTTACCCAGAAAAAAGAATCTCCCAACGCTGCCAGGGGCCCGGCTAAATGAGATTTTATCTGTGATATTTGTTTTCCGGTAATTCCTTGATCACCGCGGGCAAGCCGTTCTTCCATAGATACGACTAATCCGAGTAATATATTAACCATATACGGATGGGTGCAAAAAAACTCCAAATGCCGGATAATCGCTTCTTTTCGTTTTTCCTTATCCGGATACAGGTTAACTAAGAAAGGATATATACAATAGGCAAATCCGATATTTTGAATGCGCTCAAAATTCCAAAATGCCTGGATTAAAAAAGACCTGAAGAATACACGCACCTCACTGAAAAGATATGATGGATTCATATGCTATTTAGCCTGTTTTTTAAAAACTTTATTCTTATATTGACTGAATAGTTCAGCCGGTTTTAAATGGACTGCTTTCATTGCAACGATAATACCCAGCAACGGAAGAACTTCTGATGATAAATGAAGCCCCCTCATAATTTCAGGAGGTAATCTATTAATCAGCAGGGCAATCACCAGATATCCCGGATAGAGAAGCATAATATAAAAAATAAATGACCGGGCAAAACTTAACACAATGCCGATATAAATAAAAAGAGGGATCCGCTTTTCCTGTCCTTTGATCACACATGCATCAATCCAATGAACCATAAGCACGTTTAATTTCCGCATACTTACATCAATTTTTTTGAATAAGATACCTGCCTGAATAGCCAGGCAAATACCCAAAATCATTGCAGCCATAGAATATCTATTTACTAATATATACCAGGATGAAGCCAGTACCGCTACGATAGATGCATTCAATGGAATTGATACGCCAACGGGTATTACATCTATCCATAAGAGTTCAATAATCACCCCGACCTTGAAACCTGACCAGGGATCTCCCAGCACAGAGCCGATAATCATGCCGCTTACCAATGGCCGTGAAATCATCCACTGGCCTAAGACCGTTACATCAAGACTTATTAACGCACCGATTAATGCAATCGTAAGGATTTCGTGCACCATAGTTATATTTCATCCAGAATTTTAATATGCGTTGATAACGCGTACGATTCTCCGGGATGTAGAAAAACTTTCCAATTCGGCAGAATCGTTACTCCCTGGTATGTCTTTTCAATCCCATCTTCAGCCGATGATACCGTATATATCGGATGTGTCCACAATGAACAGGCTTGAGCAAACTCCAGAATAAACTTAAATTTTTTCCATTTGTCTATCCGTTCCCAGGCCGTAATCATCTCTTCCTGAGAAGCATCGGAAGCATTTTCTTCGGAAAAAGATATATTGAGTTCATACCCAAACCAGAGCGCAGCTGATTTTTCACCCGCATTTTTTATCATATACTCAGCGGTTATGCCTGCTTTATCCAGGTAATTAAATTTCTTTTTTACCTGTATGGGATGATGCATATCATCAACCCACACATGCCCTTCTCTGGTTAATGTCATAACACAATTATCATTTCCTTCAATTATTTTCCATTTGTACTCCCCCAGGATAAAATCACCCTGCTCACCAAATTTATTCACTGCAAAATCATTATATGAAGCTGAGGGATGTAAAAAATGATCGAGAAAACAGGTTTTTGTATACCAATCATAATTAAGATATTTTTCCAATCCTTTTTCCTTTACCGTTATTTTTTCGTGTATGGTCTGCGGTGCGGCGGCATCTTCGTGCATGCATGCAACGTTATTCTGTAATATTTTATCGTGATAAATTTCACGCCGTCTGCTGATAACATTGATTACATTTACATGCCGGGTATATAAATCCCATTCAAAAAGGCTCCCTCCGTCATACGGTGCAAAATATAGATTTTGCGCATCTCCGCTAAAGAGAACTTCTTGTCTTCCCATCTTTTTAAAATCCATCACGCTATGCACGTATCCGGGAGATCCGTTCTTAACCAATTGTTCAGCAGTAATAAGATTTTTATATACCGCATCACGCAGATGAGGCAGATAAATACCTCCAAAAATGCCGTGCCAATAGGCACAATTACATTGACCCGCCCATAGATGTTCCCGGGCATTCTTCAACTGCCGTATATTGGGCATATTTTTTTCTTTTTCGAATGCTTCGTGAATTTTTTTACTTACCAGGAGCATTTTTTTATGCATATTATTAGATTCCGGATATCTCACTAAAAAATTCCGCCAAAAACCGCCTTTTACAAATCTTAAGATTTCATCTTTTTCAGGCATTGATTTAATTTTTTCCTGCATAGCATAAAAATCTGATGCGGTCTTAACCGGCAGGGACCATTCAGACATTTCAATATACGAGGCACAGGGAAGATACAATCGTGATTTCGGGGGAAATTTACGAAGTATATCTGAAAACGTGCTCGTTATTAACCATTCAGCATTTTCTTGAAGAAGCGCAATAAAACGGGCAAGCCACCCGTCAGTATACACATGCTTATACGTTCCGGGCCACATGCCGAATTTTTCACCATCATCAGCAAGCACCACTACTGCATCCCCGTTCTCTACGGCCTGTGCACGAAGATATTCAATAGTCTCTTCAGGAGCGGCAAAAGGGACTAGATATCTTAATTTTTGGTTTATGGAAAAGACATAAAGCGATTCGCCCTGCTCTTCAGTTACAACATATCCGTTAAGCTCCTCAGGAGAAACTCCTGCTTCAATAAAATGCCGGTCATCTAAAAGCGTATATGTTACGCCTGCTTGACTTAAAATCGCCGGCAGATGCGGCTCCCACACACGCTCAGCAAGCCATAACCCGCGCGGGGTATAAGCAAACTCATCTTCAATAAAAGTCGTGAGCTTCTGTATCTGACCTATTTTATCTTTATCAGGCACAATCGGCAGAATCGGTTCATAATACCCCCCGGTTAAAAGCTCAAGGCTTCCTCGTTTAACTAAATACTCAACATCTTGAATATATGACGGATACTGTTCTCCCAGCCAATCCCAGAGTATCCCGCTTAAATGCATATTCCATTTTATATCAGGATGTGAAACCATGGTTTTTATCCAGGGAATATATGCTTTTTCCGAAGCCTCAACAAATACTTCGGGAAAATTTCCTGCCGGTTGATGGTTGTGAATTCCTAAAACAAAATGCAGTTTTTTCATATGCTTATTTTATATAATCATGCTAAAAAACGCGATGCAGTAAATCAATAATATCAATCGGCGTATCTCCCGGAAGCACGCGTCCTTCCAGCATCACATTCATCTGATTAATTTTTTCAAAAGATTTACGATCGTCAGCGTCAACCGACAAAAACGGCAGTATCTGCTTTTTGCCCTCGCCATAATGCATACCACCCACGTTAATACTTGATATTTTAACACCTGACTCAATAAGCTGCAGAGCCGCATTCGGATTATCAACTAACAGGAGGATTCTATCTCCCGCTTGCTGCTTGGTATTAAAAAATCCAATCACGTCATTCACCTTGAGAAACACTGCTCGTATCCGTGGCGGTACGGCCAGCGTTAATAATGTCTGCTGAAACTCATCTTCGGCTATTTCATCTGATGCAATAATTATCAGATTTGCACCGACTGCATCAAGCCATCCTTCAACAACCTGGCCATGTATCAGTCGATCATCAATACGGAGCAACACCAGCGGCATATGTTTTTTAAGATAACCTTTTTAAAAATAAATCCCGTGCATCAACAAGAGCTTTGTGGCCGTCTTCTAAGACTTTACGGGATAATTCTTTCAAATTACGATGTTTTCTATGTACCAGTGCAGTTATAAGCATGGGTAGATTAACCCCGGTTAAAATAGCAGTTTTTTTCTTTACCAGCTGCAAACTCGCATTACATGAGGTACCGCCCAAAATATCAGTCAATATAAGAACACCCTCTCCTTGTTCAAATTTTGTATACATTTCAGAGCATGATTTACTGATTTCCGCCAGACTATCATGCGGGGTTATTGAAACGATGCCGAGCATATCCTGTTTACCAACCATCGTCTCAGCTGCCTTCAATAATCCCTCTCCCATTTTCCCATGCGTTACTAATATCACCCCGATCATGTTCAGCTACTCCTTACCTGTAATACCGCCTGTGCAAGTTTATGAGAATCATGCCTTACCAGTTCATCAGACCGTATAAAATTATATTTTTTAACCTTAGGAAATGCGTTCTTGTTTGCATGAATGCTGATGTCATCGTGTACCGAAACTGAATTTTTCCGTGCATATCGTTTCTGAGCATTAGCTGAAATGATCCCTGAATTAATAAATATATAGTCAATTATGTTTTTTCCCAGATACTTCTCAATTATGCGGTAATGATCTTGGGCAGTAAATCCATATGTTTCTCCCGGCTGGGTCATTATATTGCAGACAAATATTTTCTTACCGTTTGCATTAGCAATTGATTCTGATACCCCGTCAACCAAAAGATTGGGTATAATTGAGGTAAAGAGTGATCCGGGCCCCAAGACAATAAGATCTGCCTCGGATATTGATTTTAACACATAAGGGCCCGGAGTCGGCGTTGGAATAGGCACCAATGAAATATTCCGTATTTGTTTTTTTGTTCGTGCTATTTTTGTTTCTCCATATATAATGCCATTATCTGTTTCTGCACGCAGACGTACTTCATCAAGCGTAACCGGCAGGACTCTTCCCCTAATAGCAAGTACTTTAGATGATTCAATAATCCCCCGGTCAAATCCCCCGGCCACATCAGCCATAGCAGTTAAAAAAAGATTGCCGAAAGAATGACCGCGCAAATGACCGGTACCGGGAAATCTATACTGAAAAAGCTTTGATAAAAGCGTTTCCTCATCCGCCAATGCAACGAGACAATTCCGGATATCACCGGGAGGCAGCACCTGAAGCTCTTCGCGAAGCGTTCCTGAACTGCCTCCATCATCAGTTACCGTAACAATACTGGTGAGATGATGCGTATATTTTTTTAAACCGGACAATAATGAAGAAAGACCGGTTCCGCCGCCGATAACCGTAATACGGGTTTTACTCCAAACTTGTAATTTCTTTGATAATGATTTCATCGATCGATATCACGATGTATTATGCGTGCTTGATATTCCTGTGAAGCCAGGAAATTTGAAATCTTACCTGCCAGAACAACACTCCGATGACGGCCCCCGGTGCAGCCGATAGCAATAGTTAAATACGACTTCCCCTCATGTACATAGCGCGGAATGATAATCTTTAATAAACTCTGGAATGAGCTTAAAAACTTTTTTGTAATTGCATGTTTCATTACATAATTTTTTACTTTAATCTCTTTTCCGGTAAGATTTTTTAAATTGCGGATATAGTTCGGATTCGGCAAAAACCTGACATCCATAACCATATCGGCATCCGAAGGTAAACCATATTTAAATCCAAAAGACATGAGAGTAAGCTGCATCGCATTATCTTCCTTTGCGGAGACCCATAAGATAAGTAAATCACGCAGTTCATGCAGCGTTAAATTTGACGTATCACAGATACGATCTGCCTGCGCTTTAATATCGTGCAATAGTTTTCTTTCCTGCGTAATACCCTCTAATATTCTTCTCCCTAACGGATGTTTGCGGCGTGTTTCAGAATAACGCCGCATAAGTGTTTGATTATCAGCATCGAAAAATAATATTTTAGTGTCAATCCCCTGTGATTTTATCTGAGCCAGCACCGGCGTTAATTGATGAAGAAATCTGCCTTCGCGTATATCAATAACCACCGCCACACGGTTCATTTTACCGCCCAGTTTCAAGCACAATTCTCCAAATTTAGGAAGCAGGGTCACGGGTAGATTATCGACACAAAAAAAACCTAAATCTTCCAAGCATTTAATCGCATTGCTTTTCCCCGCTCCCGACATTCCGGTGATAATAATAAAGGTAATATTCTTTTTCATGATATTATAAGCGCAAAACTAAAAGTCAAAACCATTTCAATAGTATCTGCTTTTCTCATAGTGTTTTTTCCTTAGTTTTTCGCTTTAAGCTTTACGTTTTAAGCTTTACGCTTTTAAGCTTCATTGTTTTTTTCGTGCTGATTTCATTAGTTTGATAAGTCTGCTGTCTAATTCCCGTGCGGCAAAATACCCTTTACTGCGCAGCCGCTGATTTAAGGATGCTACTTCGATAAGGACTGCCAGATTCCGCCCTGAAAAGACCGGCAGTACTATACTGGGAACTTTTACGCCTAAGAGATTGGTCATATGTTCTTCTAATCCCAGCCGCTCATATTCTCTGTTTTGATTCCACATTTCAAGCTGAATTACCAATTCAATACGCGCACTGTCTAATATGGTTCCAATGCCGAATACTTTCCGGACATCGAGAATACCGATCCCGCGTATTTCCATATGATGTTTGACAATTTCCCGCCCCGTGCCAACCAATATACCACCCGCATGTTTATGTAACTCAACCACATCATCTGCAACAAACATATGTCCCCGTTTGATTAATTCAAGAGCAGTCTCAGATTTACCCACACCTGATTCACCAATCAATAAAACCCCGATACCGAAGACATCGATTAATACCCCATGAATGGTCATCATCGGGGCAAGACTTTCTTCTAAAAAAGCTGAGAGCTCTAATATGAACCGCGCGGTATCAAGTTGAGTCTTCAACAAGGGAATGCGTTTTTTATCACAGAGCTTCTTCATTTCGTTAGAGGGATCAAGCCCGCGGGTAAATATCAAACAAGGTAATGATTTAATGGAAAGGAGTCTGGTACAAATTTCTTGGCGTTTTTGAACATTTAATCTTTGCAGATATGAGTGTTCACCTTTGCCGAAAATTTGAATCCGTTCACTGCGGAAATGTTCAAAAAACCCCGCCAGGGCAAGCCCAGGCCGGTTTACCTCAGTAACGGTAATTTTACGCAGCAGACCTCTTCCGCCGGCAATCAGCTCCGCTTGCAGATCATCACCGTGTCTTTGTATTAATTCTTTTACAAATAGTTTACTCATATAATGTATTAGACGTTAAAACCTAAACCAAATAATCAACGATTAAACAATCAAAAAGATTTAATACTCGTCTTCTTCTTTGATAATTTTTATTACTTCTTTACTATCCTTAGATTCACGCAAAGCTTGCCTAAAAAATTTATCTTTAAGTAAACGGGAAATTTTGGCAAGTGCTTTAAGATGTGCGCCCGCAGAATCATGCGGTGCAATAAGAAGAAAGATCAAATTAACCGGCTCGCCATCCAATGCATCAAAATCAACTCCTTTTTTGGATATGCCGAATGCCGCAACAATATTTTTGATCGAATCCGTCTTGCCGTGTGGAATGGCAATTCCCTGACCGATGCCGGTAGATCCAAGTTTTTCACGCTCCATCAATATTTTTACAATTATATGTACATCTTTTATTTTTTTCGCTTTCCCCAGCAATTGAACAAGTTCTTTAATCACTTCCTCTTTTGTTTTACCGGTCAAATCAACATTGATAGCTTCAGAACACAGGAAATCCATAATTTTCATCGGTCTTGCCCCCTATAATAAATATATTTTTTATTCATACACCACGTCCATTAATTCGAGTTTTTCTCTTTTTTTTCCTAAAATATATAATTTTGACGTATCTTCATCTTGAAAAACTATCAGCTTTTTACGGCTGTTTTCTAATAATGACACTGCATCATTAAGTGACATAACACGTGCAACCATCGTTTGTCTATGTGCAATAGGGATCATCGGTTTTTCTTCGGTTAATATTTCAACAGGTATATTTTTACCTGTATGATGATACTTGAGCCGCTCTTTATGCCGTTTAAGCTGCATATCAATATTATCGTATATAAGATCTAATGCAGCATACATGTCAACAGAAGTCTCTTTAGCACGGAAAGTGGTACCAGCAACATGAACGATAATTTGAGCTGTTTGCCTTATTTTCTCGCACCCAAGCACAATCTGCACTAAATTAATATTAGTGAAATATTTTTGAATTTTCTCTATTTTTTTATGAATATATTCAACAATAGAAGGAGTTAAATCCATATGCCGCGCTGAAATCTTTATCTCCAAAACTCCTCCAACTTACGTAATAAAATAATATACATTTAATAATATATACATTTTAATTTTTATAGCATATTTCCTTTACTGAGTCAAACTATATAACACCCCCAAGAACCGACATTGGTTTTATAATTCCTTAAAAA
>JBDRMW010000038.1:0-5522 GCA_043811735.1 bacterium | reverse complement strand
GGTTGGGAAAAGTTACGTAATAGAGAAATTTGGAAAAAGTTTTTTCCAAAATGTAGTTACCGTTAATTTCGAACTGCAATCTCAATTAAAAAAATGTTTTGTGTCGCTTGATCCGTATGAAATTATTAATAAACTCCAACTGCTGATGGGTGTAAAAATTAAACAGGGAGAGAGTTTGCTTTTTCTTGACGAAATCCAAGAATGCCCTGAAGCGATAATGGCACTAAGGTATTTTAAAGAAAAAATGCAAGGTTTACATGTTGTGGGAGCTGGTTCTTTGCTTGAATTTGCGCTCAATAAAAGTGATTTTAAAATGCCGGTAGGAAGAGTGCAGTATATATATTTAGGCCCTCTATCGTTTGGTGAATATTTAGATGCATTTGGATATACAGACATCAGAGAATATCTTGCCACAGTTACTCTGGCACAAGGTGTTGACATACAAATTCACACAAAACTTATTGAATTACTGAGAACCTATTTGCTGCTTGGAGGTATGCCGGCAGTAATAGGTGAATTTCTGATGAATAAGGATCATATAGCTTGTATGCATCTGCAAAGCTCTTTATTGGAGACATTCCGGAATGATTTTGCGAAATATTCTACGGTATCTAATATAAAATATTTGCGTAAGGTTTTTGACGCCGCACCTCGTATGGTTGGGAGTCGAATAAAATATGTGCACATTGATCCTGAAACCAAATCACGTGACTTAAAAGAAGCGCTGGAACTGCTTAGTCTTGCCGGGATCATAAAGAAAATTCACGCTTCAGCAAGTTCGGGATTGCCCCTGGGAGCGCAGATATCTGAAAAAAAGTTAAAGCTGAATTTTCTCGATATCGGGTTGATGCAAAATGCCTGTGGTATTCAAGATAAACTTGCCGTGGAAAATGATTTTATGCAGATTAACGCAGGAGCTGTAGCAGAACAATTGGTGGGTCAGGAATTATGTGCATATGCAGATAAATACCAGGAATACCGTTTTTATTTTTGGGCGAGAGATAAAAAAAATAGTTCTGCAGAAATTGATTATCTAACTACCGTCGGATCACAGATTATCCCTATTGAAGTTAAAGCTGGAAAAACAGGCAAACTTAAATCACTAAAGTTATATATGCAGGAGAAAAAAGCCTCTCTCGGGGTGCGTTGTCTATTAGCAAACATATCGTATAATGACCATATTCTTTCAATACCCTTGTACATGATAGAACAACTTCCACGGTTTGTGAGGTAATTGAGTCAGGTCTCACGTATTGACAAATAATAAATTAAAAATATTTCAGAACGCAGGGCAGGGGTCTGCCCTGCGGGCACGTGGTTTATGTTATAATAAAAACCTTAATTATTTTTTTGAAAGCTGGGTTATTACCTAACGTTAGATTGATTCTTTTTTTGTTTCAGGGATTTCCACAAAAAGAAACAGGATAAAACCCAGGATAATGGCGGCCAGAAGGGTTGCAACGGCGATACGATAGCCTAATACTTCGCAGCCGATTCGGTTAAAAATATATACCGTAACTCCCCACATCATAGGGCCGACGATAGCGGTAAATTTCTCCGTAAATCCATAGAGGCCGAAAAACTCACCCAGCATGCCTTCAGGAGCAAGTTTAACCACAATACTTCTTCCCGTAACCCAGGTGCCTCCTAACGAGACTCCTGCTATGGGCCCAACTAACCAAAAAACTTCCTGGCTTTGGCTGATCATTGCAATCGTTAGTGCGGCAACCCAGCCTGCTAAAATTAGTATCATGGTTTTTTTATTCCCCCACCAGTCAGTAATATATCCCCACATAAAAGAACCGGCGGCCGCAGAGGTTGTTGAAATCATAAGAAATTTTATTATTTGGGCATTATTAAAATTAACTACTTTTACCGCATAAATCCCCATAAAGGTAAAAATCGTATTAATCGCATCGCAATATGCCAGATTTGCCAGTAAAAACATGAACATGTCCGGATACTGACGTACATTTTTAAACGTATTAATTAGTTTTTTAAACGCGGCGGGAAATCTCTTTAATATATTCCCTGAAATCTTCTTTTTATCAATATCTTTAATTACCAGGAAGCAGGGGAGCGCAAAAAGCAAGAAAAAGACCGCGGTTGGAATAAATGCGTTTGATCGTATAACGATATCCGTGCCCGGTTGTTTGACGAACGGTTCGACCATTTTAAGCCCTGCTATCGCACCGACATATCCTAACGCAACCCCGTAACCGGAGACCCTGCCTATCCGTGAAGAAGAGCCGGCGATCTGAGGAAGCAGTGCATCATAAAAAACCAGGCTCACCTGATACCCAAAGTATGCCGGAACAAAACAGATAAGCCCTACAAATATACTGCCGGCAAAACCGATTAAAGCTGTGCAAAACACACTTAACAAAGTACATGCAATTAAAAAAGGCATTCTTTGATTATATTCATCCGATATAATGCCTAAAAGCGGCATACAAAAAATCATTAGAATAGTTGATACAGCTAATGCTGCGCTGTAATAAATATCCTTACCGCCCATATCAACCGTCACCCATAACGCAAAATAAAGCGATAGGATATTCATTGAGAATATCGTATTGGCAAAATCATACATTGACCAGGAGAATATCTCGGTTGTTTTTTTTATGTTCATATACAGGAGATTTTATTTACCTACACAAAAATGTGAAAATATCTCGTTTAAAATATGACCGGGGGTTGTGGCCCCGGTGATTTCGTCAAATGCATGAAGCGCTTCATGCAATTCAAAAACAACGCATTCCGGGGGTTCGCCTCCTTTGAGGGCTTGTTGTGCTTTACTAAGAGCATCCATTGCTCTTTGGAGTGCTTGTTCATGCCTGATAGTAGTAATAATAACTGCTGAATCCAGCTTTTTGAAATCTTTGGTTATGATAGAATATATTTCCCCCGGAGTATTTCAATGCCTTGTCCGGTAAGAGCTGAGATTGCCTGGTGCGGAAGTTTTTGCAGTAGTTTATGGTAGTTTTTTACTCTGCTGTTCTTTGTAAGATCATTTTTATTAAGAACCCCAATAGTTGTTTTTGTTCTGCTTATATCCATAATTTTTTGGTCATCTTTTGAAATGGATGAAGAAGAATCAAATACCGCCAGTAATATATCTGCTTCATGAGCTGCTTGTTTACTTCTTTGTATGCCAAGATGTTCTGCGCGAGAATATGCATGGCCTCTAATCCCTGCGGTATCAACTATGTGTAACGGTATGCCGTTAAGCTGAAAAACTGCGTCAACCGTATCTCTGGTAGTACCCGGTTCATCCGTAACGATTGACCGTTCATGTTCGATTAATGCATTCAGGAGACTGGATTTCCCCACATTTGGTTTGCCTATTATCGCCAGACGTATTCCATGTTTAATTATTTTTCCCTTAAAAGCGGTTTCCAGTAATGAGGCAATGGATTCGGTAAGTTCTTCGCAGATACGCATGCATGTTCTTGCGGTTACTGATTCAATATCTTCATCAGGATGATCAAGTCTTACTTCCAGCTGAGCAATAAGGTTAATTAATCTTTTCTTTAAACCCCCGATCGTCCGGGAAAGTCCTCCGGTAAGCTGATCTTGCGCAGTGTGCAGGGCAGCCAGTGTTTTTGCACTGATAACATCAGCGACCGCTTCTGCCTGGGCAAGATCCATTTTGCCGTTTAAATATGCACGTTTAGTAAACTCCCCCGGTTCAGCCAGGACTGCACCATTGTTAAGCATTAACTGTAAGACTGCTTTCATAATAACCGGGGACCCATGGGTGGTAAATTCAACGATATCTTCCCCTGTATAGGTGCGGGGCGCTTTCATAAAAGCAACCATAACGTGATCAATGAGTGTTTGGTTTTGGTATATGCTTCCGGCATGAATGGTGTGAGTTAACCGCGGGGTTAGTTTTTTATTAGAACGTAATCTGCAAATGATATTTGCAATACCTAATGCCTTCGAGCCGCTTAACCGTATAATTCCTAAGCCGGATTCTCCTGAGGGTGTAGATATGGCTGCAATAGTTGGGTTTAGTATGAGCCGCTGTTTTTTCCGGGTATTCATGTACGTGAAGGAAAATAAAATGCGAGAACTTGTTCTTTATTTTTTAGGTTTGATTAATACCGTGCGAAAAGATCCGCTGCCTTCAGATTCGGTCATTACATCAGTATCATTTTTTAATGCCATATGAATGATACGCCGGTCCATCGCAGGCATGGGATCTAAACGCTTTATATCCCCTTTTTGTTTAACTTCTTGAGCAGCATCGTGCGCTTTAAGAGTAAGTTTTTCTTCGCATTGTTTTCTATATCCATTAACATCCACATATATATTGGTCCGCATATCATTCCCGCGGGAGACTAACAGAGACATGAGCAGTTGTAATGCCTGCAATGTACTGCCCTGTTTCCCAATTAATACACCGCTTTCAGACGTTTGAATATTAACATTAACCGCATCTTCACGTAAAGCAACATGCGCGGCTGCATCGGGAAGATTCATCAATGAAAGAATGGTGTCAATTATTTTTTGTGTTTTTTTTTCAACAGATTCCGTGCTTGTATTGTTCGGTAAACCATGTGATACCGGTGTGTTTTGAGGCGTTGTTTTTAACTTAAGCCGCACAATCGCCGGTTTTGATCCCATTAATCCAAACAAACCGCTTGCACCTTCATCAAGTATTTTAATATCTACGCGGTCTTTATCTACCTGCAGGTTATCTAAGCCCTTTTGTATGGCTTCTTCGATGGTGGGAGCCTGTGAATCTATTTCATGTAAACTCATTGTTTATTCCCTCTGTTTTCTTATGTTTTTTGCCGCTTCATAAAAATAAACTGCCCGGTCATGGTTAGCAGACTGTTAGTAAACCAGTATAACACCAGCCCCGCAGGAAACTTTAAAAACATAAAGGTAAAAATGACCGGCATAAACATCATCATACGCGCTTGATTAGGATCAGCAGAGACCGCGGTAAGTTTCTGCTGCAAAAGCATCCCTGCTCCCATTAATATAGGAAGCACAAAAAAAGGATCATGCATTGAGAGATCGGTAATCCAGAAGATAAACGGTGCACCCCGCAGTTCAAACGCATTGCGTAATGTAGTAAATAATGCCCAAAAGACCGGGATTTGCAAGAGCATAGGTAAACATCCCCCGAACGGGTTGGTCCCTGAGGTCTTATAGAGATTCATAAGCTCAACATTAAGGCGTTTGGGATCTTCTTTATATTTAGTTTGAATAATTTTAATTTGAGGCTGGAGTTTTTTCATGGCCATGCTTGCTTTAAAGCTTTTTATTGACAGGGGAAAGAAAAAGACCTGCAGGCACATGGTTAATAAGACAATAGACCAGCCGTAATTGCCCGTAATTTTATAAAAATATTTTAACACATTAAATACAAATTTGCCTAAGAAACTAAACAAACCAAAATTAATCGATTCTTCCAGGTTAAATCCAAGGTTTTTTAAATGGGTGTATCCTTTAGGGCCGACATATACTTTAAATGTATAGGTTTTTTCTTCACCGGGCAGCAGGGT
>JBDRMW010000037.1:0-2561 GCA_043811735.1 bacterium | reverse complement strand
CAAAGATAAAGGTGTTTTTGATTGCATTGATCGAAAAAATGATATAAACTATATGAAATTATATTGGTTGTTAATAAGCTTTACCGATGTTTAAGGGAGGTGTTATGGGAATGTTTGCTAAACTATTTGGCGGGTTTTCATTGGACAAAAAACCTGATCTTAAACCTGAGAGAAGAGTGACTGCTGAAAGGCGTATCAGTGTTGAGAGAAGAGACGGCGCTCGTGCGTTTGATATTGACCGGCGTTCAGGTGTTGAAAGACGTATTGGAATTGATTGGCGCGAGTGGATTTAAGTAATGCCCAAACAGATTTTGATTGCAGATGATGAAGATACAACCCGTGAATTCGCTTCTTATTTTTTGAAAGAAAACGGGTATGATGTTATTGAAGCAGATGACGGTGATGAACTGTTCAAAAAATGCGGAAAATTCCATCCTGATTTAATTATAACCGATATTCTTATGCCGGGGATCAGCGGATACAAAGCAGTAGAAAAAATCCGCCAAAAAAAGAATTTGCCGGATTACCCGTTATTTTCTGTTCAGGCATCATGAAAGATAAAGGAACATTTAAAACCCTTAAACCACCCGGCCCCTGCAGTTTTCTAACCAAACCCTTCGATAATGACCTGCTCCTGCGCACCATAAAACAATTATTAGAAGAAAAATAGGTGACTGTCCCTATTTTCCTATGCCCAGCAGACGCGGTTGCGTCCTTTTGATTTGGCTTGATACAGTGCTTTGTCTGCTTTCTCAAGCAGTGCTTTGCCTGCTTCGCTGTCATGCGGAAATATGGCACCGCCGATTGATATGGTAAGTTTTCCTGAAGGCTGGCTTTTTTCTCCCGGAAAGGGTGACTGCTCAATGGCGTTACGCAGCCGTTCCCCGGCTGCTTTTGCCCCATTAATATCTGTTTCAGGAAGAATGACGACAAACTCCTCACCCCCGTATCGGGCAACAAAATCTTCCCGATGGAGCGAATCACGTAAAATTGATGATACTTCTTTTAAGATCATATTCCCTAACGGATGACCCTGGGTATCATTATAATGTTTAAAATGGTCAATATCAATAATAAGTATAGCAAAACTATGTTTATACCTTGCTGCACGTGAGACCTCATCATTTAAATACTCTTGAAAATACCTGAAATTATAGAGTCCCGTCAGCTGGTCGGTTATGGTCTGCGTAACCAGTTTTTGCTGTGCTTCATGAATTTTGCGTATCATTGAGTTAAATGTCTGGGTAAGTTTGCCGATTTCATCACTGCTTTTTACCGGTAATTCAACATTCATCTCACCTTCAGTTACTTTGTTTACGCCTTTAAGCAGTCCATATATAGGTACCAGTATGCTCACTGAAAGAAGTATCCCAATAAGAATAGTTACCGCAACCATGGAAATTCCCGCGATAAGCCCTGATTTTCGGCTTGTTTTAAAAATATCTTTCATCGAGGTTTGAGCTTCTTCCAATCGTGCCTGATTAATATCGACCAGCTTCTCACATTGCGAGTAAATGCGGGTTAACCGCGCCCGTCCTTCGGCTGACAATAATGCGGCAACATGTTCCTGGGCAAGTTTGGGGATTTTAGCCGGGGCTTTCTTGTCTCCTGAGGCAACAATCTGAAGCACCATTCTTTTCTCATCGACCGAAGAAAATGTTTTAAGCATTTTATTGATGCTGTTATAATAATCCCCCATTTCTTTGTTAATATCACGGAGCAGATTTTTTTCTACCTGGCTGGGCACCATTTTTTCAATACGTTTAAGATCCTGAATAACTTTTTTTCTGGTACGTTCACTTTCTTCGTACAATGTTGCATCATCGGTTGCTAAATATCTGAATATATAATCATCTGATAAAATAAAATTATGCTTTATCCGCTGGGCGACATGAATAGCAACCACATCTTCCTGCATAACCTTATTCATGAGATTCGTCATCTCCTGCTGGCCGGTAAGTATATACAGGATAAGGCCTGAGGCCACCGTAATGATGATAAGTGTTGATAATATAATTTTCGTTTTAATCGTTAATCCCATAGATATACCTTTACCGTATAAAGCTTATATGCCCTATACATATATAAAGCTTAAAGGGGATAATTTCAAGAGGCTTTATAAAAGAGTTGGTATGACACGAATCAACGAATTTGCTTACTTTAGCAGGCCGGGCAGTATGCCGCACATGAGGGGGCATGTTGATTTCGACGGAATATTTAAAATATGGTGTATATTCTTACAAAATATTTTACAAATATTTTACAATTATTTAACATGAATTTAACATTGATTTTGTATACTTATACTATCAAAAAGGGTTGACGGCTAAAAAATATTGATGTATCCTAAAGGATATCAAAATTAGCCGGGAAGCTTTTTTTGAAAGGAGAGAAAACGTTTATGAGAAGAAGTAAACTGGCACAAAGTTTGTTATTCATGATTATGGGTTTGTGTATTACTGGGCTTGGATTGCGCATTCTTTCAGCGCTGTCTTTCTGTGAACAAAGACAAAAACGCCTGGAGGAGATGAAAAACAAGAAATTAAAACAAACCCCGCAGG
>JBDRMW010000036.1:0-23140 GCA_043811735.1 bacterium | reverse complement strand
AACCCTCCTTTTTTGCAGCAGAAGCAGCATACGTATATCTGTTTCTTGCCTGAGATTCTCCTGCAAATGATGCAAGAAGATTTTTTTCAGTCTGTGTTCCTTTAATGCTTTTCACTGATGTCTTCGGCATAATCCCTCCTGGTTATTTTTTTAAATTTTTTCAAACATATCTTTGCCGACTCCGCATTGCGGGCAGACCCAGTCTTCCGGCAAATCCTCAAACGCCGTTCCCGGCTTAATATCATGATCCGGATCACCCTCTTCTGGATCATATACATACTCACATACCGTACATTTATACTTGGCCATGTTTGTGCCCCCCCCTAAAGTTTTTTAATTTTTTGTGCAAACTCTCTGCCAAACTCGATACATTTTTTTTCCTGTTTTGCATCAGGAACATATGGTACGCCAAGCGAAAGCTGGACAATCTCAACACCTGTTTTAACAAGCATCTCTTCAATCCCTTTAATCGCCCCACCTGCCCATCCATAAGAACCAAAAACTGATCCGATCCTGTTCTTTGGTTTTAATCCTTTAAGAAAATGCATAAATCCCGCCAGGGTCGGCAGCATATCATTATCATGGGTTGATGAACCGATACAGTATCCTTTTGCTTCAAACATTTCATTAACTATCTGCGTCCGGTCATCCTTTGAAATATCATACATCGTCACCGATACACCTTCTGAGCTGATGCCTTCAGCAATCTTGCGCGCCATCAGCTCTGTTGATCCCCACATGGTTTCAAACAACACCACTGCTTTTGGTTTAGTCTTATTTTCAGTCCATAATTGATACGTATTAATAATTTTTTGATGATTTTTTCTAAAAATCAACCCATGGCTCGGGCAGATCATGTTGATCGGTATATTAAGCTCTCCTATCTCAGCCAATTTTTTTGAGATAATGCTGCCCAAAGGCCATAAAATATTCGCATAATATTTGGATGCTTCATCCATGAACACGGTTTCATCAGCTTCATCATCAAAACGTTCACTGGAAGCATAATGCTGGCCGAAGGCATCGTTTGAGAGCAGTATTTTCTGCTCTTGTAGATACGTAAACATGCTGTCCGGCCAATGAATCATAGGTGCTTCAATAAACTGCAGGGTGTTTTTACCGAGCGAGAGTGTATCTCCTGTTTTTACGGCCGTAAAATCCCATTTTTTATGATATGTCTTAAGTAAACCATCTTTTGATTTTGCCGAGCCGTACATTTTGGCGTTCGGACATATCTCCATCAGTTTTGTGAGAGCTCCCGAATGATCAGGTTCGATATGGTTTACTACGATATAATCTATCTTTTCAGGGGGGATGATCTCTGAAATCCTTTCCAGCATTTCTTTGGCAAAGGATTTCTGAACCGCATCAACAAGTGTTATCTTATCATCAATGATTAGATATGAGTTATAAGTTGTACCATGATTAGTATTGTACGTTTGGCCGTGAAAATGCCGTATATCCCAATCGATAGCCCCAACCCAATATATATTAGATGCAACGTTAACCGCAGTCATAATAGTACTCAAATAGATTCAACTTCTTTTACTCCGGGAACTTCCTTTTTTATAACATCCTCAATACCCATTTTGAGTGTCATCTGGCTCATCGGACAGCATCCGCATGCACCGGTCAGTTTTACTCTGACCACACCTTCGGGAGTCACCTCAACCAGTTCAACATCTCCGCCGTCTGCCTGCAGCGACGGCCGTACTTTTTTTAATGCTTCTTCAACTTTTTCTCTCATCTCATTATTCTCCTTTATATTTAGACATTCCTCGAAGAGGTCTGTCCCCATTCCTTATTGCTTTGCAGGCAGCGGGGTAAATACTCGCGTTGCCAGTTGACTGTCAATCAAGAGCAGTCCGTTCCCGTCTTTACCAATTAATTTTACCCGCTGTAATATTTCACCAGCGGTTGATTCTTCTTCAACCTGCTCGGTTACAAACCATTGCAGAAATGCATCGGTTGCATGATCATTTTCTTTCCGTGCGGCGGTTACGATATTATGAATACTTTTAGTTACCAGTTTTTCATGATCCAATGTTTTTTTGAACATATCAGCCGCTGAGGTGAAATTATGATCGGGCTTATCTATCGCTTTTAATGCTATTTTACCGTCCTGCTGAATCATATATTGATACATTTTCTCCGCATGAACCATTTCCTCCTTCACCTGAACATAAAACCAATTAGCAAATCCGTTCAAACCAATATGTGAAGAATATGCTGCCATTGAAAGATACAAATAAGCAGAATAAATCTCCTTATTAATCTGATCGTTAAGCAAATCAATCATTTTTTTACTCATCATGGTTGTTTTCTCCTTTCCTTATATACATGTTTTATATAAAAAGGCATTGTATAACCTTTTATGGCACCTGTCAATCTGATATTTTTTCTCCTTTTATACTGATATTAATAGTGCTAAAAGGGATATTTTTACCTGATGCAGCAATTGCGGATTTTAACAGGCTTACCAAACCGAAACAGCAGGGAACCTCCATATGCAGGCAGGTTACTGATTTTATATTATTATCTTTAAAAATAGAGGTAAATTTCTCTTTATAGTACTGTGCATCATCTAGCTTCGGACACCCGATAAGAAGCTTTTTTCCTTTAAGAAAATCCTCATGAAAATTTGGATATGCAAAAGGCACACAATCTGCCGCAATAATGAGATCCGCATCCTTTAAAAACGGGGCAAATGAAGGAATAAGCTTAATCTGGACCGGCCAGGTAGTTAGTTGGGACTCTGCTGCCACGGCAGTCTGCTCTGCAGATGCAGCTGTTTTTTTCTTTTCAAACTGCGTTGCTTTAGTCCCCGGACATCCTCCTCCCTGCATCTGTGCAGGCCCATGCTCATATGAAGGAACCGGTATCTTTTTTTTCTTTAAGAAACCTAATGCCTGCGAAAGAAATTCTTGCTCATTATGCTCTTTCAAATGCAGAAGATGCGCTTTAATCACGTTTTCACCTTGTTTCACGATGTTTTCCATCACTTTGCTTTCATCATAGGGCTCTGCTTCCCGCTCTTCAACTTTAATCGCGCCTTCAGGACAATGGCCGATACAGGCACCTAAACCATCACAGAAAAGATCGCTTATTAAACGTACCTTGCCGTCAATGATTTGAAGCGCTCCTTCAGGACAATTCGGGATACAGAGGCTGCATCCATTGCATTTTTCTTCATTAATTTTTATAATTTTTCTTTTTGCCATTATTTTTTCCTCTCTTTGGATATGAGCGATGCTATGGTAATAGATTCCAGCTGTTTTATCATTATTTTTTGAATTTCACACAGTTTCTTGCGTAAATCACACGTGCTAATGGATGGGCAAACCTTCTTTTTAAACATGCATTCATTTAGTAAAACCGGCCCCTGAAATGCCCGCATCACATCTATCAAAGTTATTTTATCCGGGGAACGTGCCAGGACAAATCCGCCGCCTTTACCCTTGGTTGATATTAACAACTTTTTTTTATTCAATATCTGTAATATTTTCCTCAAAAAAGGTTTTGGCATTTTTAAGAAAGAAACCATCTTGTTTGCACATACCAATAATGGTTCCTGTGCAATACAACAGAGAGCCCGAACCGCATAATCAGTGTCCCGGGTTATAAATTTCACTTAGATCTCCTACGTTTATTTGTCATCTTTTATTCAATTTTTCCAATTAATGATACTATTTAAGTATCATTGTGTCAAGGGATTATTTATGTGCCTTTTACTCCTTGCTAAAATGTTTTTGAACATACTGTTCCATCAACACAAGAGCCTCATCTTTGCATTGGCCGCAGACCGTTCCTAATTTAGTATGCTCCTGGAGCTCAACGAATGTGTGCACACCTTCTAAGACGGCATTCTCTATTTCATGATCCGTTACATTCATGCACTGGCAGATAATTTTTGCTTTATCTTCATGTACCTTTTGCGGCATATTATTACGTATATAATAATCATTTATTGCCGCCCGTAAAGCCTTGTCCCCTAAGACCGAACAATGTATTTTATGTTCCGGCAGCCCTCCTAAACGTTTGGCAATGTCTTTAGGAGAGATATTAAATGCCTTATCTAAGCTCATGCCTTTTACGATATCTGAAAGGATCGAGGTGCTGGCAATCGCACTGGCACAACCGTATGTTTTCCACCGGCAGTCTTCCAGCAGTCCTTTTTCTTTATTTACCTTTATAACAAACATCATCTCATCGCCGCATTTAACATTCCCAACAAGGCCTTTACCGTCTTCTTTAAAATCTTCCGTTTCCTTTAAAATATTGCGTGGATTGATGAAATGATCTTTCACTATATCAGTGTATACCCATTTTAATTGATCACTCATGATGTAACCTTATACGCAGTAGACATTTCTCTCAGTTTTTTTATTATGCCCTGTAATTTGTCAACAACATATTCTACTTCCTGCAATGTATTTTCACGGCCAAGGCTGAATCTAATCGAACCATGGGCAAGTTCTGCGCTCGTTCCTGTTGCCAAAAGCACATGTGAAGGATCCAGCGAACCGGATGAACATGCTGATCCCGTAGAAACAGCGATCCCTTCCAGGTCAAGATATAAGAGAATCGCCTCACCTTCTACTCCTAAAAAAGACACATTTAATGTGTTTGCTAAACAATCTTCTGGATGGCCATTAAACTGAATATCGGGTATACTGCTTTCAAGACCTTTTTTAAGTTTATTTTTCAATTTCTTGAGTCTTATTTCCTCGTGTTTCATCTCCTGCGCCCGCATCTTAATTGCTGCACCTATACCTATAATGCCCAGTGTATTTTCCGTTCCTGCACGCCTGCCCTGTTCCTGATGTCCCCCGCGTATTAAAGGGCAGAAGGGAACACCTTTACGCACATACAATGCACCCACCCCTTTGGGCCCATAGATTTTATGCGCAGAAAAAGATAAGAAATCCACATCAAGATCAGTTACATTGACCGGTATTTTTCCTACAGCTTGCACGGCATCAGTGTGAAAATGTGCTCCTTTAGCATGAGCGATGGATGATATTTTCCGAATATCTTGAATCGTTCCTATTTCATTGTTCGCCATCATAACCGAGACCAACGCTGTTTTATCAGTTAGCAGGGATTCAAGCTGTTTTATATCAATTTTTCCATACGCATCAACATTTACAAACGAGACATTAACACCCCGGTCCTGCAGACATTTTGACGTTTCCAGCACGCAGGGATGCTCAATAACTGTCGTAATAATATCTGTTCTTCCGGCACGGCTTGGATGACAAAAATCCGAATTACAAGAAAGCATGTTCAATACGCTGTTATTTGCTTCAGAGCCGCTGCCCACAAAAATTAATTCTTTTGTATCGGCTCCAACAAATGAAGCTGCCGCATGGCGCGCCTCATCCACCAGTGCGCGCGCCTGCCGGCCGTATTCATGCACACTTGAAGGATTTCCAAAAACATCCATAGCTTCGGTGATTGCTCCTTTAACTTCAGGATGCAGCGGTGTCGTCGCATTGTGGTCCATATAGATTCTTTTACTCATTGGTTAACCCTCCGGCCTTAATCTAATGATAAAACTGTAATTTAGCATATCTAATATTTATTATCAAAAATAATTTTTCTCTCTTTGTGTCTTCTGCTCACCGCGTTTCTTTATTAAAGATACTTTATTTGTATCATTATGTCAATGGTTTATTTTTCCGGAGTATACTTTAATTTTTCAAGTGTATATTTTTTTTAAAGTTTGAGATTTATATTTGGTAGATAATGGTTTTATCCATTTTTTTTATCTTGTTGGCAATATCTTCAAAACTTATTTTATTTAAAATCTCATCAATGGCCGTATCTACATTCTGCCAGATTGATGAAAAAACTTTATCTTTTTTGGTATCATGCCTGGAATGAGCCCTCTGCAAAAATTTTCCTTGAATTTTATACAGCAATTCACCCAGAGTAATCTCTCTCGGTTTGCACGCTAATAAATATCCTCCGTCTTTCCCCCGCAGACTCACCACAAATCCAATCCGTTTAAGTTGAATCAATATTTGAACCAGATACCTCATGGGAATATTCTGTTTTTCTGAAATTAGATGGATGGGCAGTGGATCTTTGCTCGGCCAATGAAAGGCTAACTCCAGCATTGCTTTACAGGCATAATCAGATCTCGCAGAAATACGCACATATACTCCTTACATCAATTATTACTATGATTATCTTATAAGTAAACTATTTAATTGTCAAGTTTTATTGCCGTTACATATTTCACTTTATAATGAATAGTTAGATGCATTGGGTTGAGATGGGATAATTTGGGGTTTTCTTTTTTTTATAAAGCTCGCTATTGCCAGTTCAATTTCACGTACGGTCAGTTGACTTTCCTCTGCAGCTTTTAGCTTCCAATTATTTAGAATTGTTGTTTCTTGTTTACTAAGCCAAATAAGAATTCTTGTTATAATACTTTTCTGTTTAGTGTCAAGCTTACCAATAGCAGATTTAATTGCTTTAAATTCTTCATTGGCACTAAATATAGCTTCTGGGGACTCCTCACGGGTTTTCGCCATTACTTTATGTGTCATATACCATTCAGTTTGGTATCCTTCAAGAAATTGGGATGCGCAGCTGAACCTGACTTTCCAGCACCATAATGCATCGTCTAGACGCTGTCTCAATGATTCATCGGGTATGCTTCCATCTGCCAGTCTGCGTGACAACACTGATATTATTTTATTTAAATGGTGACCAAATGTTGCTCTACTAGTGCCATAAATATTAGAAAGATGCTGATGGCTTGGCAGTCTATCCTGGTGTTTATTGCGTATAAAGTATTCTATAAAATATGCAACAACTGTTTCAGGAAGATCAGCATATAAATCTATGGCGCGATTAATTCGAAGTTTTAATCCAGTATCGATTTTCCTGTGATTTTTTAATATAAGTACGCAATAAATCAACTGCTGTTTTATAATTTTTTGAAATAATAGATCTATCAACACCAATCACAGGCGCTATTTCTTTTATTAACGGCAGCTGTTTTCTTGATGGATCAGCTTGAAAAAGATAATATAAATATATACTTAATCCTTTGGCAAAATCACCATAAAATTCAAGTGCAAGCGAAATTCGTTGTTTTACTTGTACGTCTATTTTTTCAAAATCATCAGGTGCATCTTGAGCAATGCTTTGACGAACTAATTGTATACTGGCATCCCAATATTGATGCAATGCATTTTCTGAAAATCCAATTTTCTTTGCAGTGCTGCGAGCTGAAGGAATTAAGAACTGATCAGGTTTGGCAATAAATAGATTAATTATCATCTGTGCAATAAATTTTTGTAAATCTTTTTCCATCGCTATTGCATTTGCAACTCTTGTTTTAAACTCCTGGTCAAATTCTTTTTTATCAATCATTTCTTCTACGTGCTTAATAATATCTTTTTTATGTCTATCGATTGGACTCCTGGAAACGCCGCATTGAGCTGCAATTGCTGCTGCAGTCGGAAATCGCATTTGTCCGGTATCTTTAAATAATTCGATAGCTGCTTCAACAGCTTTTGCAAGGTTGAATTGACTGCGCAGTTTTCGTTTTCTGTTTTTTTGTTGGTACAGTTGTATAGCTTTCATTATACGGCCGGCTGTTTCAGTATTAATGTTATTTCTTTGTATATGTTTCTTGATTTCCTTGATTATTTCCGTAAAATTAGTACTAATTGGCGGTATTGTTATATTAAATTGCCGTGCTAGTTGTGCATAATTTGGCAATTTCTTTTGAGAAGGATCAGTATCAAATTGATAGATTATATATTGCACTATTGCTTCTAAATTAAATTTCCCATACGGCCTTTTTCTTTTTTGTTTTTCATGATACTTTTTTATGGCAGTTAATATTCGTCCGGCAGTTTCTGAATCAATGTTTGAAGCCGTTATACATTTTATAATTTCTTCTATTGTTTCAGGAAAATGATTTGCTATCGTTATATCTGCCAATTTAAAACAACGCGCAATTTGAAGGTAACTTGGCAAAGCAGTACGTTCAGGATCAGCACGAAATAAGTCAACTATATACGCAGCAACAGCAGGTAAATCAAATTTTACTGAACTGGCTGGTACGGCTTTTTTTGTTGAACGGTATACATACAGTTCAGCAACATAATCACCGGATTTGTATTGCCAGTTAACTTCTGGCGGCCACTTTGCTTTAAGTAAAAAAAGACAGGTTTTTTGCGGATAGAAATCATGTACTGTATAATAATTTGCCTGTCCTTTAAATATAATAAGATCAGCCTCGAGCCAGGCACGGCAGCATTCAGGCGATTCAGCAATACGTGCTAAATCAGTTCCTAACGTGATACTTCCGCTTGGTACAACTGATACTCTCTTTATATCCTGGCCGAGAAACTCTTTGATCCGCTGGTCTTCCATAAGCTGTTTTAAATCTTCATACGTAGAATCATTTGCCGTTGCGCGTGATTTTCCTGCAATAGTTACTGAATGACCTTCTCGCAGGAAAGCTTTTATTTCAATAAAATCCAGCACATCTTCACCTGCATTGTCAGCAAAGATAAGGATATTTTTATTCTTTTTCCCTTGTAATTGCTTTTTCATTTGACTGATATTATTGCATTTCCAAAAATCTTTTTTGTTAAATTCTTCCTCAATTAATGCCCGTAAATAATCAGGATCTGAAAGTATTTTATTCCGTAACTGAACATCACCTAAGTCTAACGAGTTTCCCAGTGCACCAATTCGTATTGAGGCTTCAAATGGATCTTCAGCATGTTCAAGAAGTTTAATTACATCTTCCCAAACCGAAAACACCATCGCACGTACCTGTGCTTTAACTTCCCGCTCCATAGCTTCTCCGGTAAAGGAACGGATGATCTCAAGAAAAACTTCAACAACTTCAGATGTTGTCCAATTTTTTATTTCCGGCATTGCTAGAAAGGCTGCATTTAATGAAAATAATTTTGACTGCAATTTTTCATCAGTTGTCACATGTTCTATTAAAGCATTAAAAAATCTACGCTCCCGTTCAATTATAGGATCCGATAATGTCAACTTTCCGCAGCGATATCGCTGGATAGGACGTGCAATCACATCCGGCACAACAAGATGAGCACGATTAAGTGATGTTATAATTGTTTGAATATAATGATTATCCGCACTCAGCATGCGTTCGCAATATTCTGTATCTATTGGAGGTGCAAGATATGTGTTGCCGTTTATTGAACACGTGATTTGTGCCAATATCAATAAAGCAACAAGCAACGAATGTATTAGTTTCATAATATTTTCAGTGTCTGCTGTATATATATTATATCAAAAGCATGTAAAGTTTTATTAAAAATCCATGTAAAATCTTTGTAAAACTTTTTTATCGTAAAACAAGGAAAACGAGGTCTCTTAAAAAATTAGTTTGCAGATGTGGCATATGTGGCAGGTGGGATGTAGCATAGAGGACATGGTTGACAAACCTTACAAACCTTACACTTCCATTAACTTCTTTATACTTTTTTTTCTTGGTTTCCAAAGAATTGTTTTCCCCTTTTCATTAGAAAAGAAGAGAATAGAACGTTACTGTCAATAGTGACAGCAACGTCCCCTTTATATATGATTTTCTTTTGTTTTCCGGGAATTTCTCTATGGCGTAGCGCAGCATGGTGCGGGGCATTGTCTTATAATGCTTTTTGAGGAATTTCTCCTCAATTTGTTGGTTTCTTTTGCCGATTTCTCTGAGCATCCAGCCTACTGCTTTATGGATTAAATCTTCGGTGTCCTGGAGCAGGATTTCTGCTATTTTTATACTATCAGTATATATGTTGTCTTTAATATAAGAAAATGTTGCTAAAACAGCGATCCTTCTCTCCCAAAGGCTGGATGAGTTTGCAAGTGAATAGAGTATCTTTTTATTCTTATCTTTTAAATACGGCCCCACTATATGACATGCGGTTAAATCAATTAAATCCCAATTATTTATGTATTTTATATGGTTAAGATATACCTCATATGTTTTTTGTTTATCTTTACACGATCCTTTGGAAAACCGCTGTACCAGGATCAAGAGCGCGCATAATCTTTCTTCATGGATGGGTGATTTAAGCAGTTTTATAATATCTGCATAAGGTAAATCTCGATATGTTTTTACCACCGAGCGGATCTGAGGGACCGTAACTCCTGCAAAGACATCTCCCTCGCCATACTCACCCGGCCCGGTTTTAAAAAACCTCTGGAGAATTGCGGCTTTTTTTTTGCTGGCATGTTTTCGTAAGGCTTGTTGTACTGATTTGAATTGCATAACCACTTTGAGATTTTTAAGGAACTTCTTTTTTAGTTTATTAAGAGTTTGTTAAGTTTGTTAACAACGTCCCCGATTTCGATTTTGCATTAGTTTTGAAAGCAGTATACTTATTTCATAGAGCACCATTAATGGACCGGCCATGAGGCACTGCGTAACCACATCAGGCGGTGTTAACAACGCCGCAATAATAAAAATAATCAGAATACTATATTTTCTATGTTTGATAAGCAGCTGCGGCGTTATTATGCGTATTTTAGTAAGGAACATAATCACCAGCGGCAGTTCAAACACAACACCGAATGCAAGCACCAGGAGACCTGCGAAAGACACATATTTACTCATCGTAATCATGGGCGTAAGAGTTTCTGCGGCAAATCCAAGAAGAAACCGCAGACCCAGCGGCAGAATTACCATGTATCCGAATACTGCCCCGCCCAAAAATAACATCAACGAAAACGGCGCAAAATAGAAAACATATTTTTTTTCACGAACCGTTAAGGCCGCAGATACAAATTGCCAGAGTTGAAAAAGAACAATGGGAAGACTTAAGAAAATTCCGGAAATAAACGCTATCTTAACATACGAAACAAACGCTTCCTGAGGCGAAATAAACACCAGTTTACCGACCGGTTTAATTATAAAATCAAAGATCTGTTGAATAAAAAAATAACTTAACCCGGCACCTGCAGTAATACTTACCAAACAGATAATGATTCTTTTGCGTAATTCGGTTAAATGCTCAACCACCGTTAACTGCGTATCAGACATTTTCTGCTCATTTCATTCGCAAGTTATTTCTTATCTTTATTTTCTTCGTCAATATCTTTTGAAGCATCCTTACCGGCTCGTTTAAATTCATTGATTGCTCTGCCTAAACTCCTGCCGATCTCAGGCAGGCGTGAAGCGCCGAAAATAAGAAGTGCTATAAGAAGAATGACAATCAGTTCCTGCATCCCAATTCCAAACATAGTCCCCTCCTGCACACGCAGTTTTTAACCAACTTTGTTCTAAATCTGCAATACATATTCCATCCTGCATTAAAATTTAAAATTTAAATCCGTTTGAACCTTTGCTTCTTCCTGCAAAGGACCTGAAATGTTTCTGGTCTTGTAGAAATCAACTGAAAAAGTTGTGTTTTGCAGCAGTACATAATCAACTATTACTTCCCATCCTTTTCCGTTGGTGCCGCCGCGGCTGAAATCAGCATCAGGGAAAACATCTACAAACGAATCAGCCTGAATAAAAGAAAATTGGGTTAGAATTTTAAATTCTCCCGGCTTTTTTGCCTGCGCGCTGCCGATCCACCCGCCCAGTCTATATGCATCATTCGCAGTTGAAACTTCGCTGTTTTGAGCATATTCAGCAAGCAGTCCGCCGATATTTTTATATGCGAGTCTCATGCTTGGCAGTAATACTTTATAATCATGCGCCAGAGCGCCGTTTACATATGTATTGGTATTATTCTCATAATTAAGAGACGCGGCAGTTATCCCTTTAAGATTTTCAAAACTAAAATAAGTGATGCCTATTTTACACTCAATACCGGATATCGGGCATGTACATTTTATTCCGCCGGAACCCGCCAGCAAATAAACATCATCCGTGTGCGTACCCCGGTCATCAATGGGAAAATAACCGCCGGACAGAAAGAGTTTGCTAAGCGGCCCATGGGTAAATTCATTCTTCAGTTTCACTGCAAACCCGTCAAATCTAATGTCGGAATCCCACAGCATATCAGTATGCAGAAACGGGCTTTCAAATTTACCGCCAATGAGATATGCATATGAACAGGGCGTATATTCCGCATAGGCATAATCAAGCCAGATATCTTTCTTGTCAAACTCATTTTCAAGAGTCTGATTCGTCGATGTCGGCGCCGCACTGCTGCCCGTAGCAAATCCGAAACCTAAATTAATCTGATCATTTACCTTACCCTTGCCGCCCAGTCTGAACCGTAATCTTTCCATATCAGTATCATTAGTCGATCCGGGCTTGCGCGTTCGGTATTCATGGCGCAGGCGCAAATCCCCTTTCAAGCTCAGCTTCTCTTCAAAGACCATCTCGCCTGAGGCTGCATTGCACAGATGTATGGCAATCCCCATTATCAACAACCCGCTTAATCCTGTTTTACCTGGTTTCATGTTTAAATTCCCATTCCTTTCGTAATTAATTATGTGCATTTTTTGACTGCAGACTGCCGTTAAAACCCTTCTCCTCCCTCCCTCCTTCTGTCTCCCCCGCTTACTTGAGAATAATTCATATTTAACTCCTGATTCTGGAAGCTGTACTATTACCATTTAATTAGTAATTTTAAAAGAATCATCCAATCCGGAAGAATGATATATCTTCCCCTCGTTAGTTATTATGACTGCCTCTAAATCAGGTGTATTTTCAACAATGGTCATACTCTTTTCTTCTCCTAAAACAAACAATGCAGTTGACCAGGCATCTGCACAGGTTGGATCTGGAGATACTACGGTAACACTTGCTAACCCCCGGGCAGGATATCCGGTGCGCGGATCAAATATATGATGATAGCGCAGACCATCCTGCTCAAAATATTGTTCATAATCGCCGGAAGTTACTACTGCCAAATCAGATATTTCAACAGCTCCGATAATGCCTTCCCCGCGGGGATTTCGTATCCCTACCTTCCAGCCTCTGTTTTTTAATTTTCCAAGAGCATAAATATCACCGCCTGCATCGATTAATGCAGATTTTATTCCTTGTTTTTTTAAAACCTTAACCGCTTCCCCCACGGCATACCCTTTGGCAATCCCTCCCAGATCAATACCACTGGAATCAATCGAAGATACCAGTTTATTTTCTACTATACGAATATTCCTAAACCCAACGTTCTTTAAACACTCATCAACCTGTTTTTTTTCAGGCAACGAGGGTTCATCACCATAAAATCCCCACAAAGATATAAGCGGCTGAACGGAACAATCAAAAGCACCGCTGCTTGCCCTGCTGATCTGCTGCGACACAGCTAACAGATCGATTATCTCCTTATCAGTGATTGGTTCCTTATTAGTATTAAACTTGTAGATTTCGCTTTGAGAATTTATCGGATTAAACTTAACATCGACCTCTTCCATGCGGTCCAATGCATGATCAATTGAGGTTATCGCATGCCTTCTTTGCCCTGCTGCCTGAATGGTGCAGTATGTCCCCATTAAAAAACGTGTCCGGCGGTGAATCTTATCTTTTTGAAAGACCTCGTTTCTTAAAAAAATACCCGCCGCAATAAGGATTACGACGACACTTAGAATGATGAGTTTTTTTGATCTCATAAAGTAAGATTATACATATTTCTTTTAAAGATAGAAAGTAATCCCTGTTGCTCCCTCATTAATCTATCCGGCGGTAAACCGCAGCTATTAAACCGCCTGTTGTCGGCACCAGCTTCTTTAATCGTTTTTCCTCAGGCGAGAGATTTTGTATATTCACATAGATCATTTTCCATAATTCAGGCAGAGACTGCATGGACAGCATCAATATTACCGCGATCCGCTTGTTAGAAATGCCGAATAATTTTAAAGGGGTAAGCAGTTTTTCAACTCCACTGGTTAATGATTCCGGAGAAGTTGTCATAATAAGAAGTGAAGCGCACACCATCATACAGGTTAATCGTGCGGTACATAAAAAACCCATTATAATGCCCTCTTGCGTAATATGCACGGGACCTGTATGGAGCAGGAGATTGCCCTGGGTAACAAAGAAAAAAGGGATTAAAAATGAAGATCCTAAAAAAAAGGAAAGTTTTTTTAATCTGTTAAATATATCAGAAAAAGGAACGCGGGATATATATATAAGCGATAAAACTACTAAAAACACTGCTGAAAACTCGAAGAAACTATCGAACCATACCATTAACACAGCCGTGCCTGCTGCTGCACAGATCTTGATCTCGGGAGCAGCGCGATGAACCGGAGAGTTTAAATTAATATATCCGGAAGAAATAAAACCCGGCGCTTCAATTTCGATGTTTGATTGTGCTGATACCCGTGGTGCCGGCTGTTCCAGCCGTTTACAGACATGTACTGCAACTAATCCGGTTATCCATCCGGTTATCACTGCGCTCATCCCTAACCAGGGGAGGAACACGAACACCCCCGGATGTTTAATAAATAGAAAATAAACAAGAACTATTTGTATGGAATTGTTTGCAAGAGCTCCCCATAAACTGATGCCGATAAGGCTGAATGAGCATTTGTCAGTGAATGTTGCCAGTTTATATACTGCTCCCATGATTAAGGCACCGGTTAATGCCCCTGAAAAACTTAACGCAAATGCCGGAGATAAAAAACTTCCCAACACAAAAGAACTTACCAGCGTGCGCAGCACTGCTATCTCTAATGCCGGCCGGAATCCCAGCCTTACTAATGCTATAAGGGTAATTATGTTTGCCAGGCCGAATCGAATGCCGGGTATTGGATGAGGCAGGAGGGACTCGCCTATCTGTAGAATAGAAGCGCATGCAGTTAAAAAGGCGATAGTTTTAATCTGTTTGTCCTGTTTCATTTTATTATTTATTAGTTTTTATCAGTAGCTTACCGCATCATATTGATAACCGGATGATCCGGCAATCTCAATTAATACGTTATTAGGGACACAGACAATCGTCTGACCGGGAGAAGTAATCCATCCGGTATGTTCACAGATTTTATAAGGACAATCAGATCCTACAATTCTTACCTTGTCCAAAACAATTTCAACAGTCAGCTCGCTATTACGCAAAGGTATGGATCTATGTTCAATACCGGACAATTGAACGGTCTGTATAAGTTTATTATTCACATAGAGAAGAGCTTTTTTATGAATTGAAGAAGTGTCTTTGTGAAAAGACAGGAGATATCCTATTGAAGAAGCTAACATTAATCCTGCTAAGAGGAGATCAAACATAGAAATTCTGTACAGCTGTTTATTATTCATAAAATTATAATGCACATGTATTTCAAACCCTTTTTTCTAAAGGAACATAATCTCGTAAATTATTGCCTGTATATATCTGGCGCGGCCTGCCGATCCGGAGATCAGATCCTTCGATCATCTCTTTCCACTGCGCAATCCAGCCGGGCATCCGGGCAATGGCAAACATCACGGGATACATGTCGACGGGAATTCCAATAGCCCGGTATATAATACCGCTATAGAAATCAACATTAGGATAGAGATTACGTTCAATAAAATAATCATCCTTTAACGCAATTTCCTCCAGTGTTTTTGCAAGATCAAGCAGTGGATCATCTATGTTAAGCTTCTTGAGAAGCTGGTCGGTCTTGCTCTTTATAATTTTTGCGCGGGGATCAATATTTTTATACACCCGATGCCCGAAACCCATCAGCCTGAATGACGTTTTTTTATCTTTTGCCATATTAAAATATTTTTTAATATTACCGCCGTCTTGTTGAATCATCTGAAGCATCTCAATGACTTTTTGATTAGCCCCGCCATGCAGAGGTCCCCACAGCGCACAGATTCCCGATGAAATCGCAGCAAAGAGATTTGCGTGTGAGCTTCCAACTAAACGCACTGTTGATGTTGAACAGTTCTGTTCATGATCAGCATGCAGCACCAGCAGCGTCTGCATCGCATCGACTACCACATCATCAATAGAATATTCACTGGTTGGTGAACTAAACATCATATGCAGAAAATTAGGCACATATTTAAGCTTATCACTGGGATATACAAACGGTTCTCCGATTGATTTCTTGTAGGAAAAAGCACAGATGGTCCGCACTTTTGATAAGAGTTCAACTGCTATCATGTCAATCTCTTCTTTTGAAGGTTCCGGTTTTCCCAGCTCTGGATAATAACAGGAAAGAGAACAGACCATCGCTGATAAGATTGCCATCGGATGTGCACCTTGAGGATATCCGTTAAAGAAGTTTTTCATATCCTCATGAATCATAGAATGCCTGGTGAAAGCATTTGAAAACTTTTTAAGTTCATCTTTTTTTGGCAGCCTGCCGTATATCAATAAAAAAGCAGTCTCAACAAAAGTGGATTTTTCAGCAAGCTGTTCAATAGGAATTCCTCTGTACCGCAAAACACCTTTTTCACCGTCAATAAACGTGATTGAACTCCGGCAGGCCCCGGTATTCCCAAATCCCGGATCAAGCGTGATATATGATGTTTGATTCCGAAGTTTACAGATATCAACTGCTTTCTCACCTTCACTGCCTTCAACAATCGGCAGTTCATACGTCTTGCCGTCAACTATTAACTGTGCTGTTTTTTTCATGGGACTCCCCCTTTTTTTCTTTCACTGATCTCATAGTAAGAATAGGGATTTTACTATATTTTTCAGTATCTTTCAATTTATACCTCGCTGGAGTTTCCCCGGTTTTTTTATTTACACTATCCAATAATGCCGGGGAATAATCTGGGAACGAATAAAAATTTTAGGATTTTTTGTGAAAAAATCCGGAAACTTATGCAAAGCTGTCTGACGGCAAAAAACGTCCTCGACTTTTTTGCCGGAGTTCTTAGAACTTCTGAATTTTTTTGCAAAAAATCCGTTAAGAAATTTTTCTTGCGTGGACAGATTATTCCCCGGCATTATTTCACTTCTCATACATACATTTTCTTTTATTTTTCAATACATATTTTAATTAATTTTGTAAAAACTGGGGGAACTCCTCCTTATTTTTCTAAGGTGCACCATGCGGGAATTATGAGGCAATGCTGCAGGCATACATACTTAATCATGAGTATGATTACCATAATTTATAAAAACGGTAGGGTTAGAGATCATAAAATAGGTTCTAACATGGTCCCCTAAGCGATCCCACCCAATATTAACATCATCTACATCAGTTAGCTAAGATAAATAAACCTCATTGATTATTATTATTGTGATTTTTTTTTGTCTTTTTTTGGTTATTGAATATTGATATAATAGAGCAGCTATGGAACCATCATTATTAGGTTTTGATACATGGTTTGCGGAACAGTACCAGAAAACCTCCAAACAGGATTTTCACCCTGCCAGAATCTGCGCAGTTGATAAAGATAACTTTCTTATAATCAGCGAACACGGTGAGATGCAGGCACAAGTGACGGGACGATTGCGCTTTGAAACTGAATCTAATATCGATTACCCGGTTGTTGGTGACTGGGTGCTTGTCGGATACTATAATGATTGCACACTCGCTATTATTCATGAAATCTTACCCAGGAAAACTCTTCTGAAAAGAAAAGCTGCCGGAAAAAAAATAGATTTTCAGCTTATAGGCGCAAATATTGATACCGCATGCATCATGCAGTCGTTAGACGCAGATTTTAATATCTCAAGACTGGAACGTTACATGGTTGCAATCCTTGAAGCAGGAATAACACCGGCTATACTCTTGAGCAAAAGTGATCTCATTTCTTCTGATCAATGCGGCCAGAAGATTGTTGAAGTTAAAAAACGCTATCCCGGTTGTAAGATAATTGCGTTCAGCAATCTTTCCTTGGATGGGATGAATGATCTCAGCAACATATTCCTGCCCGCAAAAACTTACTGTATTATAGGCTCCTCCGGTGTTGGCAAGACAACCCTTCTTAACAAGCTTCTTGGTACTGAAACATTTTCCACGAAAGGAATAAGAAAACACGAGCACGGAGGTAAACATACAACAACCAGGCGGCAGCTCATTCCACTCCATAACGGCGCGTTATATATCGATACACCCGGCATGAGAGAACTGGGGCTCATATCAGCGGACTCCGGCATACAGAAAGCGTTCCCGGACATTGAACTACTTGCTGAAAAATGCCGGTTCCCTGATTGCACGCATGCACATGAACCAGGATGCTCCATTCAGGAAGCATTAAAATCAGGAGATCTTCCACTAAAGCGCTTTAATAGTTATGTCAAATTGAGGAAGGAGTCCGAATACCACAAACGTTCTTATGTTGAAAAACGAAAAAAAGATAAAAAATTCGGTAAATTTATCAAATCGGTCATGAAAGAAAAGAAAAAGAAGTGGTTAACGTGACATACAACAGGTTTTAACATGGTCTATCAACATTTTTTTCATCGAACGCTTTCATACCAGAATATTGACAGAAGAACTTCTCAATGGTTCCGATTAACATTCATTACATGCATATAAATGGTCTTTTATAAGGATGGAACTTATGTGAACTTCACATTGTCTAAGTAGTATAGAAAATACTATACTTTCTTAAGCAGGGGACAATCATATGAACACAAAATCAATTGCACTTATTCTTTCCTTGAGCCTCATCTGGTGTATACCGGGAGTACATTATGCTAAAGAATATTCCTGGCAGGAACTGCTTGAGGAAGCAAAACTGAACAATCCCGAATTAAGACAGGCGCGGGAATCCCTGCAGAAATCCGGTCTTTTGTATAAAAAATCGTATTCAGGGTTTTTGCCCTCAATCTCAGCCAGTGCTTCAGCATCGCAGTCCGACAGCAATCAGGGAGATCTTTCTAAAAGCTATTCATATGGGTTGCGCGGAAGTTTATCATTATTTTCGGGGTTTTCAGATTTCTATAATGTAAAATCAGGCAAAATTAATCTTAAGAAATCTGATTTAGAGCTGATGCGTGCACTATCGGACATAGTGTATAACGTTAAGCTGCGCTATATAAATTTATTATGGGCACAGGAAAATGCCGCATTATCTGAAGGGATTTTGGAGCGCAGAAAAAACAATTATGAAATGATTCTGCTTAAATATGAGGCAGGCAGGGAAGATAAAGGCTCTCTGCTGCGCGTTGAAGCAGACAAACTCCAGGCAGAGCATGATGTAAACAACGGACAACGGGAATTAAAAACAGCAGCCTATGAACTCTGCGAAATACTGGGAAAAGATATATTTGAAATCATACGGGCTTCAGGCACATTACAGGGCGGTGCAGACTTTAAGAATATCGCCCAGATTCAAAACATCATAATCGAAAACCTCATCGAGCATACCCCTGAATTTGAAATCGCGCAGTATGATCTAATACTGGCTGAATACAATACAAAGCAGGCACGGTCAAATTTTTATCCTTCTCTTTCTCTCTCCTCAAGCCTGTCTAATTCAGGCGATCAGTGGGAAGACCCTTCACACAGCTGGAGCACCGGCCTTAGCGTAAGCTATCCAATATTTTCCGGTGCAAATGATTATTATAACCTCAAGGTACAAAACCGCAATACCGTGACCGCACAAGAAAATTTCAGAAAAACAAAGCATAATCTCCTTCAACAGCTTCAGGCAGGACTGAACAACTATATTGATGCAATTGAAAACATCAAAATACGGGAGAAATACCTGGAAGCATCAGAAGAGCAGTCCCACGTGACCACCGCAAAATACATAAACGGTCTTACTACCTATTATGACTGGTATTCCGTTGAAAATAATTTTATAAGTTCGCAGAAAAGCTATATAAGCGCCATACGAGATGCCATTATATCTGAAGCAAAATGGCTAAACTTACTAGGAGAATGATTTCTATGAAAAAATTATTTATTTTTACAGGGCTTGCAGCGGTTATCGGTATTAGTCTGTTTTTTATATTTAAAAATGGAAAAGACGGCAGTGATTTAAAAGAAGTAAAACCCTGGCGCGACACCATCGCCATAACATTCCGTATTTCAGGCGAAGTAAAACCCAGAAACCGCATTGAAATTAAACCGCAGGTATCAGGCCGCGTTGAGAGCATTAACATCGTTGAAGGCCAGCATGTTAAAAAAGGGGATATCCTCGCCTGGATGAGTTCCACTGAACGTGCCGCACTTCTTGATACCGTTCAATCAAAAAGCAATGAAGAGATTGCCAAATGGGAAGAGATTTACAAACCTACACCTATTGTTTCCCCCATGAATGGTTTTATCATTGCGCGCAGTAAAGAACCGGGCCAGACCGTCTCGGTCAGTGATGTGCTGTTGGTTTTGGCTGATAACCTTATCATTGAAGCCAATGTGGATGAAACTGATTTAAGGCACATGAAACTAACCCAAGATGTTTCAATAACCCTTGATGCGTATCCGGATCAATTGTTCGAGGGAATCGTGGAACATATCGCGTTTGATTCAGAAGTAATCAGCAATGTGACGGTCTATAAAGTAAAGATCAAACCATTGAATGCACCGGCAAATTTTCGTTCAGGCATGACGGCAACTGTTGATGTCACTGCAGATAAAAGAGAGAATGTGCTGCTCCTGCCGGCGGAAGCGGTCACTAACCGGGGAGAACGAAGCCTGGTCATCCTTAAAGGCACAGGATCTGAAGAAAAACGCACCCGCGTAGAAACCGGAATCAGCGACGGCAAAAACATAGAGATCATCTCAGGCATTACCGAAAACGATACTGTCCTTATGCCCGGCAAAAAGAGAGAAAAAACTGAGCGGGAAGGCGGCACTGCCAGAACCGGCGGCGCAAACAGATCAGGACTGCCTTTCGGCGGAAGGAGATAAGTTGGCAGACCACGTAATTGAGCTAAAAAATATTTATAAAACATATCATCCGGGCTCCATAGATGTTCATGCGCTTAACGGGGTATCTCTGGGCATCGAGCAGGGAGAATTTGTTGCTATCATGGGTTCTTCCGGAAGCGGCAAATCAACGCTCCTGCATGTTCTGGGATTATTGGACAAACCTTCTCAGGGTGAGTATATCCTCAATGGCCGGGATGTTTCATCACTCTCAGATGATAAACTTGCTTCCTTAAGAAACAAGCTGATGGGTTTTGTTTTTCAAAGTTTTAACCTGCTCTCAAGAGTTACGGCGCAGTACAATGTACTCCTGCCTCTGGTCTACAGCAACGGGAACAATAGCACGGGACTTAAGATAAACCGTCCTGAAAAAGCAAAAAACCTGCTTACAAAAGTAGGTTTGGGTTCCCGGATTGACCACAAACCCAATGAATTATCCGGCGGCCAGCAGCAGCGTGTTGCCATGGCACGCGCACTGGTCAATGACCCGCTCATCCTTTTTGCCGATGAACCGACCGGAAACCTTGACAGCCAGTCAACCAAAGAGATTCTGGAACTGCTCAAAGAACTTCATCAATCCGGAATCACCGTAATCCTGGTAACCCACGAGGACGATGTTGCCCATACTGCTCAACGTATTATTCTGATGCGGGATGGTAAAATCGTATCGGATAAAAAATCAAACGTGCATGGACCGGATGTGCTGCACCCTGTTGAATCAGCATCTGCAAAAAATCTGACCCATACATTTCTTAATATCAAGCGCATTAGAGATTATTTCAGCCAGGCCATGAGGTCGCTTTTTTCGAATAAAATCCGTTCGTTTCTTTCAATACTCGGCGTCTTAATCGGCGTTGCCAGTTTAATAGCCATGCTTGCCCTCGGTACCGGTGCCAAAGAAAGTATAAAAGAAAGAATTCAATCGCTGGGTTCAAATATTTTATCCGTGCGTCCTTCACGCGGAGCTCGTCACGGCATATCAGGCCAGTCCGGAGCACGACTTCGGCTTAACCTGGAAGATTCATTTGCAATTAAACAGCAGATCCCGGGCATTAAAACCGTTGCCCCGTATGTAAACGGTTCAGCGCAGGTCGTATTCCAAAACAATAACTGGAACACCAGCATTGAAGGAACAACTGCTGATTATCCGGCACTTAAATCAATAACGCTTGCCTCAGGCAGGTTTTTCACTCCTAAAGAAACGGTACAGCGTGAAAAAGTTGCCGTTATAGGCACACGGATTGTTGAAAAACTATTTGCCGATAAAAACCCTTTGGGAGAATTTATTAAGATAAACCGGATCAATTTCATGGTGATCGGCCTCCTGCCGGAAAAAGGCGCAACCGGCTGGCGGGATGAAGACGACCGTATTATGGTTCCTATTAATACTGCCATGTACCGGCTGTTCGGCGATAAAGATATACGAAACATTGATGTGCAGGTTGAACAGGAAAGTGATATGCAAGAGATCAGTGAAAAAATTCAACGGCTTATTGCTGCCCGCCACCGCATTCCCGGTGATTCTTCAGAAGCAGTCGATGTAAGGAATTTAGAAGAGATACAGGAAACCATAACCTCTACGGTAAATACCTTTGCGTATCTGTTAGGATCAATCGCCTTCATAAGCCTTCTGGTGGGAGGTATTGGTATTATGAACATAATGCTGGTCACTGTAACTGAGCGCACCAGGGAAATCGGCCTGCGCAAAGCCATCGGCGCAAGCAATACGGATATTTTAAGCCAGTTTATAATTGAGGCAATAGCTATCTGCATTTTCGGCGGGATTGCAGGCATCATATTGGGGTCTCTCGTATCATTACTTCTTTCAGCAGCAGCAGGATGGACAACTAAAATCTCATTATTATCAGTCAATCTGGCATTCGCATTTTCTGTTGCTATAGGCCTTATTTTCGGCATATGGCCTGCGTACAAAGCATCCCGCCTTAACCCAATTGACGCATTACGTTATGAATAAATCATAATATATCCATCAAACCGGTTCTAACTTGGCCCCATTTTGTGTGTTTCTTTTACATTCCGTTTATATAATCACTGAAATACTCAACTCGTTTAGTATCATCCGGATTAAATAAAAACGGTTCCACATCTTTTGCTAAGCGCTTCAAATCCAACGTCTTGCACTTGGCAAGCAGTTTCTTTTTTAAGCCTGCTTTGTCTACAATTGCCATTTTTTCATGCAGATACGAATAATTGGGCTTCACTCTTCCCATCAGAAAAACCGTATCGTAGAAATCTCTGCCCAGGCTTCGTCTGCAGTTAAAAATCGCGAAGATTTTTTGAGAAAGTAATATGTCGCTCGGGACGACACGAATTTTTAAAAACACATCAAATTTATTAAGAATGATCTGCTGGGACTTATAAGTGAAGTTCTGTGGTTCAGTGTCAATTTGCA
>JBDRMW010000035.1:0-2751 GCA_043811735.1 bacterium | reverse complement strand
TATGGTAAATTCTCCGGATTGATAGAAGAGCAAATTGGAATACTCTATAAAATGACTGGATGGGGATAAATGTTCGATAAAGGGACATCAATATTACAGGCAATAAAATCCTCATTAAAAGAGATTACAACGGCGAATGGTTATAATGTGCCAATTAAAAATGTCTATCTCTATAATGCCGGGGAATATATAAATCTCAATGCGGAATCATTGCCGGCGGTTCTTATCAGGGGAGAAGAAGATTTTGAGCAGTATGCTATCGGGCAAAGATATACCGGAACTTTGAGTATTGAATTGTTTATTGCATTTCAGCATGCGAATATTGATTCTGATATTGTCGATAAGTTCTCAAAAATTAAGGCAAATATTTTTAAAAAAATAACCGAAGATATAACGCAAGGAAAATCTTATATCCGTAATACGATTGTAAATTTTATCGGACATCCGGTAGATACGCAAATAAAAGGAGTACATGAGTTTAAAATTGGTTTGACAATAATGTATGATTTCATAGCAAATTTACCGTGATAAAAAAGGAGTAACTATCATGACAACAGCATTAGGTTCATTGGCACGGGTAGCCGCTGGTAAAGAGAGCGACTGGGGAAGTGGAGTCGCCGTAACGGATTTGATACCGGCTCTCTCTGAATCAATAGAAGCATCATACGATTATAATTACCGTGAGACACTCGTTGGAGATGGTGGACGCCGGAAAGGAACATTTACCGGGCGGTCGATAATGGGAGGGCTTACCGTAGAGGCTATATATGATCTTATAGCCGGTGACCCATATGGAATTGAGTTATTTATTTTGGCTGCGCTTGGAACATGTACCCGCGATGCCGTTAATGATTCAAACCAATATACCGTCGCTGACCAAATAGATGAACATTTAACGGTATGTATTAATGATCAGGTTTCTCTCCGGGAATATATTTCGGCAATGGTCAGAGGATTTACGTTTACGCTTAGCCAAAATGAGAATGGGCAATTTGATTTTGACTTAATAGCCAAAGAAGAGTATAAAACCGGCGATGCAGGTATAACCAATGCGATAGCTGATTTAGCTGCACTCGATCCAACGAGTATGTTAGTCACACCATTAAGGTTTGATGATGCGACTTTCAGAATCGCCGATGTTGCAAATGTTCTTGCAAGCGGTGATGCTGTTGGAATATCTTCAGTTACAATTTCATTTAGACGTAGTCTTACGGATGCACAATTTACGACAGCATCGAGTTCGAGAACGATCCGCCCGCGAGAAAATGCTGCGAGAGAAGTAACACTTTCTTTTGATATTCCGCGATATGACAGTACAACTTTCCTTGCATGGCGGGATAATAAAACCGAGCTTCAGGCGGATTTAAAATTCACAAGTGGAACATATCAGTTTAATTTTCATCTGCCGTGCGTTGAAATATTGACATTAGGGAAACCGCTTTCAGGTCCCGGACTATATATGCAGACCGTTAATTGTACATGTTCAATGCGAACAACTACGAACACATACATGAAATTCATCGATGCTTCGACAACAGTTGATGATGAAATAGGTATCGAATGTAAATCAGCGCGAACAGCAGTGCTATAATATAGAGAGGTAGATTATGATAGATAAAATTACATTCCGGGCGGATGTTATGCGCTTGAGAAATCAGATTAATGGGCTTATAGAAAAATATCCGCAGGCACAAAAAAAGGTGCTCAATAAATTATGGAATATCATATCTGATTTAGATGATATACAAAAAACATTAAAAACTGGAGGGAGCAAAGATGAAAGTAACGATAAACAAACAGGTTTATGAATCAGAAGAGGGCGGAAAAGTATTTTACAAACGACTTACGCCTTTACGTGCTAATGAAATATTGATAAAATATACCGACTATTCGAGAGATAGCGAATATTTCGGGCAGGTTCACCCACAGAGAATGCCTGCCTTTGCACGTGAAGTATTAATGAATGACGGTGTTATTATTGGATGGGAAGGATTTACCGATGAGAATGATAAACCGATTGAATTCAAACAGGAAAACGCGGAGTTATTACCAATAAAAAATATTTATGAGCTTGTTTTTCTTATCACCCGGCTCGATGAAGCGCAACCGGATAATAATACCGATACGGATGTTGGGCGAAAAAAGATGCGGGGAAGGAAATCGATGCCCTAAAGAAGATTATTAAGTATTATATATTTTACGGTTATAATCCAATTACAACATGTCGGGAATGTATTGGCAAATATAGAGAAAGAAGTAAAAAAGTACCGTGTGTAGAACTTAAATACTGTTCTTTTATTCAGCCGGATCGTGGGAGATTATATGATATACCGCCTCAAATGCCTGATGAATATATTATGCCTTGGCAAATCTGGCAAGAGGTGGTTATGTTTTCGGGGTTTGATTTTAATGGAAACCCCCAATTATTGATGCTACAGAATGTTTTAGATGCGATTGATATGGAAATTAATGTTGATGATTATTATATGTTGCGACAGAAAATAGCTTTAATTCAGCAACTTATAATAGAGGCACTTAACCAGAAACGCGAAAAAGATGGCAAAGAAAGCTGAAGTAGATTTCACTGTCAATAGTGCAAAAGCCCAGAAGAGTATAAAAGGCTTTTCAACAAGCATACTCGGCATTGCAAGTGCTACTGCGGCAGCTGTTCTTGCATTAAAAAAGATTATCGGTGAATCTGCAAAATTTCAGGCACAGATGGCTCAGGTCTCGACGATGCTCAATAGAGAG
>JBDRMW010000034.1:0-3640 GCA_043811735.1 bacterium | reverse complement strand
AATTTCTTTGTTAACAAAATCTCAGTTTTACCGGGGATAATTCGTGTATTAATATCCCAGGAATGTATTTTCTTTTTCTTATTGCTGTATTTGTAGAATAATTTATTTGTTTGTATTACTTCCCATATTCCTTTTGCGAGCAGTATTCCCCCTGCTGCGTATGAAGTGCCTGTGTACCACTCATACTGGGTTGCTCGTTTGCCTTTGGAGCGGGACTGGCTGAACAAATGGTTGGATTGCGATTGAAGATCAAGAGACATTTGATTGTATTCTTCAGCCATGGCTGCATAGGCGGTGAAGAGATATAATTGGTTAAATTCAGATGCAACAGCTGCCATCGCATCATATACACCGCATGAATAGGCAGCTGCATCAGCATCCTGCCGTGCTGTTATTGCCAGATTGTAATACTCGGCATCTTTTTGTTTCAGTTCATCTTGTTTGTCATCCATATATACGCCGTTTGCTATAGCCGCACCGCTTAACAGAAAATATACCAAGGTCATATCAGCACATACCGGGAATGGTTTATATAGGAAACATACAAACAACAGGGGAAGAAGTTTTTTCATTGTTTATTTTCCAGGTCAATTATGTTGCTTAAACCCATATTCCCGCATTCATCAACTGCGGTTGAGCGCAGTTTAAATTTAGTTTTAGGAAGTTCTTCCGGACTTAAGGTAAACGTATATGGTGTTTGATATATAAATTTATCATAACGTTCCCAATGGGAACCATCAGAAGATATCTCCAGCCATAGTTTTTCAATATTTGTCCCCAGGACGGCAGCGGCAAAAAACAATTCAGCTGAATCAGGCTGTGTGTTGGGAATATTCTGTAATGAAACAACTACCCGATTTTCATTTATGGGGATAAGTTTAATCGCTATAGCGGGTTCAAAATATGATATAGGTTTTGCATCTCCGGTAAGAGTTTCAGGCGGTGAACCGGCAACATCAGTAATGATCCACGTATTTTGTGTTTTATCTTTTACATCCCATCCGCCGGCAAGGATGGGTGCTGAAGCTGTATCAATCAAATTTTTATTGGATGACCAGAGAGCAATATAATTTGAACCGCCGAAATTAATTACGTTAAGCGGCACTTCAACCCAAAACCATCTGGATTCACCGACACGATGCAATGCAGCGGTTGGAAGGCCTTCATAGGGGATATCATCGGTTGAGGTTAAATAATATTTTTCGTTGGTTTTCCATGCTGGTTCAGAGGTAATAGTAATATAGATATTGCCCGGAATTGCGCTGCTTTCCCATTCGGGTTTACCTTCAACCGGGCTGGTATTCATACGTCCCAATTTTGCACCGATAAACGCTTTGGTTGTTGCTGCCTGGCAGTCTGTATCTACCTCAAGTTTTTGAATCCAGCATTTATTGTATCCTACATACCAGGAGCCATCCCAGCCTCCATTGGCAAAGAGCGTGAATTCAGCAGGATTGGAAATGTCTGAAATATATACCGCTGATTTTAAAGGAGTTGAAGGTTCTGCTATGCATAAGGAAAGGTTAAGCTGAATGAGAAAAATAACCAGAATAAAAATAGTATTAAAATGCATATTCATATTTAATTATCAATATAAAATCAATTTTTAAAATTTGCTTTTAATGCTGATACCAGGCTGTCAAAATGATCTAATGAGTAAAATGCGATCGAAATAGTTCCTTTTTGTTTGCGATATTTTATGGAAACTTTAGTGCCGAGAATGTGCTGTAATCTATTTTCAATCTCCTGAATTTCAGGCGGTTTTTTCCCCCCCACTTTTACTTTACCGGTCGAAATTGCTTTTTTCCAATTTTGTACTATTTCTTCAACTTCGCGTGCGGTAAGTTTTTCTTTAATAATTCTGCGGGATAATTCTTTTTGTTTCAAGGGATTGTTAAGTGAAATCAACGCACGTGCATGGCCAAATGGAATTCGATCGAGCTTTACTGCTTCCTTAATATCATCGGGCAGGCTGAGTAAACGTAATGTATTGGCAATTTTAGATCGTCCAATACCCAGCATTGAACTTAAATGTTCCTGGGTAAATTTAAACTCGTGCATAATGCGGTTGAATGCTTCAGCTTCTTCAATTGGGTTTAAGTCAGTGCGCTGAAGATTTTCAATTAATGAAAGCTGGAATTTTTCTTTGTCGGTAGAAAGCCGGACAATAGCAGGGATGTTTTGCATTTTAGCCAGTCTGCATGCACGCAAGCGTCGTTCACCGGCAATAAGCTCATATTCCCCGGGAATATCAGAGGCAGATACTAAAATAGGCTGTGCCAGGCCGTTTCGCTTTATTGAATCAGACAATTCTTTGAGTTTTTCGTCATTGAAACTTACACGGGGCTGATACTTGTTTGGAGAGATTTTTGATATCGGGATATTAATTAATGTTTCTTTTGATTTAATCTCACGGGATGCTATCGTCGGTATTAATGATTGCAAGCCTTTGCCTAATCCTTTGTGCATAAGATTTGCCCCCCTCAAATATTAAATGTAAGTATTAAATTCATATTTAATTATCAATGCAAATAGTGTTTTTAAAATTAATAAAAAATGAGCCTGTTTTTGGATCATTAAGATTTTGTCCACGGATTTATTCACAAGCAGTTTATGATACCGAATGCTCAGTCTGCTGAGCTTCTGTCTGTGGATCAGGCCGTCTTTCATCGATAACCGGTTGTCTTTCCCAGGTATTGTTTATTTCCATAACTTCAACAGCAAGATCAAGATAAACTTGCGCTCCGCGAGAGGCACTGTCGTAAAGAAGTGCTGGTTTGCCAAAGCTCGGAGCTTCCGCCAGTCTAATGTTCCTGGGAATAAGCGTTTCAAATACGGTATCATTAAAAAATTTCTTTATTTCATCAATAACTTGCCCGGAAAGATTTACCCGGCAGTCGTACATGGTTAAGACCACGCCTTCTATGCGCAAGGATGGATTAAAGTTTTTTTGAATAAGTTCTATGGTCTGTAATAATTGCGAAACACCTTCCATTGCAAAATATTCGCATTGAACAGGAATAATTACCGAGTCTGCGGCTGAGAGCGCATTAACCGTAAGCAGTCCCAATGAAGGGGGGCAGTCGATAAAAATGTACTTGTAATCATTCTGGCAAGGTTGAAAGGCGCGGAGCAAGCTGAGCTCCCGGTTCTCGACAGAAATAAGCTCAATTTCAGCACCAACTAAATTAATATTTGATGGGACAATATCTAAGTTATCAACACCGGTAGGGCGGATAACCGAGGAAAGGGGAAGCTCTCCCAGGATTACCTGGTAGATTGATTGATCTACGCTGGTTTTATTCAATCCTAATCCACTGGTGGTGTTTGCCTGCGGATCTAAATCAATTAACAGGCATTTTTGGCCGTAATGAGCTAAAGATGCCGATAAATTAATGGCTGTAGTGGTTTTGCCTACGCCGCCTTTTTGATTTACTATAGAAATTATCTTTGCTGATATCATGACAGGCTGCCCACGTGTCTTTTTTCTATTATTTATTATATTGAACTAAACCGCTTCGCGGTAGTCTGGTTTAGCTGGGACTTTCTCTAGTTTTTTAAAGACTGTTCTACAAACTTCCTGCAAATAATTAAACTTATCGCTATAATAGTTCCTATCGGATGCATACGCATCCGAAAT
>JBDRMW010000033.1:0-8419 GCA_043811735.1 bacterium | reverse complement strand
AAAAATTAACTAGTTATTTTTTTAATTATTTAATGAAATATATATTTTACATTTTAATAAAACATATTGCATTTTTTTTTTCAATTGGTGTAAAGTTCCCCCCCCCCCCCTAATAAATTTAATAACTTACCTGTACTAATCCTGCATTATGACTGCCGGCAAACGGTATTTTTACTGGATCCTCCATATCAGGATATCCACTATCATCTGCCTTTTGTATCATCTGAACATCGCCTGTTTGATTGGTCGCACTCAAGAGATCTCCCTGTATCTGCTGTGTTCCAAATAAAATACCAAGCATCATCAATAGCACATAAAATATTTTATGTTTTTTTATTCCCATTTGTTTCAATACATACGAAATCCCCTTGTATGCGTAATAGAACAGTATACTGCCAATAACGAATAAAATAAATACGGGACTTTCCGGATTTTCATTAACACCCAATCGAAAAACAAACACTGATAATATCAAAGGAATTGTTATTGAATAAGCGCTTTGCGCACCAGGAGAATCGAAACCCTTATCAATATCAGGTACACCATACGTTAAATGTTCTAATACGGTGATAAGCCTATCTCTTTTAACTTTATTTTTAGCGGGTGGCCATTCATACAGATCAGGACCGCCTGTTATGAAAAATTCCGGGCAAAATTCAGCAACTTTATTAATAACCGTAAAGATTTCTCTTTTTGTACGATTATCTTCTGTATCTACCGGATGGTCTTCATCTGAACATAAATCAGCTATTACTACAAATACTGCAGCATCACTCTTGCTTTGAACAAATGCAAGAAATGCCCTTAAGATCTTTCTTTCCCGTATACTTAACAACAATCCTTGTAACCGATACGCTATTTTTCTTCTCTTTGCTATAGCATCAGGTGCTGAGCCGGCTTGATAACAGAACATATCGCCTTCATCATCAAAATCAAATTCATCTTTAGAAATATCAGGAAATTTCTCCATTGCAGCACCTATCAGATCATATACTTCTTCTTCATTCAAATCTCCCATATTCTTATATTTTTTTCCAGCTAATTGGATAAGTTTAGTTACTTCAATTTTTCCTGCAATACCTGCTGCTTGATTTTCTTCGGTCAATAACCAGCATAATGTTTCAATCATTTCTCTCTGATCAGGGCTAAGATCTAATACAGGTATTTGGCTGTCAGCAGATAGAGGATGTGCTTCATCTGTTTCAGGAGATACAATAATATTAAACAGTTCGCCCATTAATACTATGATATGCCGATACATATCCGGCAAATTCTGCTCTTCATCATAAACTATAACAACAGCAAGATCTTCAATAAGTATATTGCCGAAATATCTCGGATAGGTTACTTTAAGCACACGCAGCTCTTCCTGAATTTCATCTTCTGAAGGAATATGTTCAGATAGATTCATCTCTCTAAATGTCTTTCTTATCTGTGCAAATGTTAGTTGAGATATGATGTTTTCTTTTTCTATTGATTCAAGACATGCTGAAAAAGCTTGCAAAATATTGGCCTGCTTAACTGATAGAGATTGAGAAAACAGCTTTAATGATACTGCGTGAGGCGGTGCAAGAAAAGTCTGTGCATGCGTATAACCAGGTATACCCGTGACGACCAGACAAACCGAAAGCAATAAGGATACTATCCGTGTAATCATGTATTATGTTTATTTAAATGTGCAAATTGATAAAAATAAATTCAGTTTGAGTATTATTATACCTTATAAGTGGGACTTCGCCATTATTTGTATGTTTTATTTCCCCAAGTTCAAAGTATATGAGCACGAGTCAAGTCCGTCAGGAATGTTAATTCTTTCACCAAATTTCCCATAAACTGCTTTCTTCCCAATGCCAAAATCTATTTGTGCAGTTTCTCCATTGCTTATCATATTGATAATCTGTCTATGCAATTGAGATACACGAGACATGGATATGCCTGTCATGTCTGCAATATCCTTCATCTTTAAATGATTGTTATAGTATTCTTCAAGAATAAATAGTGCTGCTGGAGAACATGTATCCTCTATTATCTTAAGGATTTCCTCATTTTCTACTTTTTTTATCCCAGCACATGCTTTTGAATCAGCAAATATGTGTGCAAAAAGATTGCGTTCTTCATCTTCATCTTCATCTTCATCATTAAAATACCGATATTCTTTAGGCCTAGCTTTTGCAGATTTTTTATGAATTACGCCGTCTGATATGAGCCGGTCTCTCGCTTCCAGAATGCCTTTTGAACGCAAATATGCCTCTATGGATACACCTCTCGATGAATCAAATTTCTTCAGCGCTCTATTAATACCTTCAAATGCATATCCCCATAACATTTCTGACGGTTTAATCCAAGTGTACTTTCTCCGCAAAACATAAAAATTAATAGAAATTAATTTTTCCAATTTTTCATTTGTCACAAGTGCTGGCCATTCACTTGCATCATTCCCGGCTGGTGGTGCTAAGAATGATGCTGTTAATCCTGATGAAGGCATACCAGCTACAGCCAGACTCACCATCATTATATAAACAATTGATTTTTTAATGTTTTGTATCATAATTATTTAAAGAATAGGTGACTGTCCCTATTTTTCTTATTTTTCTTTTTTCCTAATGCGATGATGCGCGTGCTCTGAACTCGAGCGGGCTGTCGGTCATCATTACTGAAGAATTGCTGGAGTCAGCAATAATGTCTAATATCTCAAGCATTTCAATAATCTCTTGTCTGTCTGATTTTTTTAATCGTCTGAAAGGTTCTCGTTTAGAATATAATATCTTGGATACAGCGCTTTTTTCTATCTCTTCACCAGACCGAGTTACCAATAATCGATTAACCAGCATATATTTTACCGCTTCTTTTATACGTCTGGCAGATTTGTCATTCGGATCATGGTAGATTTCAGTGCCGTAAACAGCTAATAACTTAAAATTTGGATCAGTATAATCTATAGGAAGCATACTTTTTATTAAACTTATTTTTTCTTTTCTGCTCAACGTTGGATTGTTAAAATCATCCATCTCATCAATAACTTTTAATATTTCTTCAAGTCCATTTCCCATATCAATTGCGATACGGTAATAGTTAAAAAATAATTTAAAAATATCTATTAATGCTTCGCGGCGTGTTTCAAGCGACATGAATTTTGCTACATCAATATCATCCTTCAAAACAGCTGCATGTTCAAACTTTTTCAAATCAAACAACCGTCCAACCTCTACCGGATCTATCAAGCGGAGAAATTCTTCTATAGCATGCTTAAAATCTCCTTCCCGAACCATTATCCGTGCACGTCGAAGCTGAATATCATACGTTAACGGACCGCCTATCTTTGATTGATGATAATACGTTTGAGCCTTTTTATAATACTCCTGTGCCTGATTTAAATCATATTTGAAATCAAATAAAGCAGCAATTTGTGCATGGCATTCACCAAGCCTTAAATTTTTTATTTGAATATCTAATGGCTCAGCCATTATCTTTTCGCTTGTTTGCCTTAAGCCTGCAATCTGCGCATCAGCATGATCACCGCTGAATCCAAGATGATGCAATGCTCTCCGTGCAGCATACCGGACATTATCATCAGAATCTCGCAGAGACAACAGCGCAGATTCGATAATTGTTTCTTTTTGTTTTTTCGGCACTTCAGCTTTTAAACCTAAAACACTAAGCGCGCGAAGACAGGTTGTTCGAACCTGCGGATTTTTATCAGTCTTTTTTACTTCAAGCAAGACGCGTATAATCGCATCATCAGCAATACCTTGAGTAGCAAGATGGTGTGCTGCAATCACCCGTTCATTGGGACTGTCTGCTTCCTCCAATTGTACGAGATAATCATACGGTTCTTTTTCTTCATATAATATTTTCCGGGCAGCAAAACGTATTGATGCATGCATGAGCGCATATTTAAAACTGATGCCTGACTTCATGAAACTAACGATCTGCTCAAGCACTGATTTAACATCTCTAAAATGAGCTTTGTGAAGTTTTTTATGCCTGCTAACATACCTTTCTAATAAGAGAGCTGCTTTTTTAATTTCTTCACGGCTTTTAGGAATTTTTAAATGATCAACAATATAACTTTGAATCTCTGGAAAGACATGGTTTTCCAAGTCGGTATATAATTCTTCCTGATGCTCCCGGATATGCTTAACTTGTTCCTGCATATACCCGGTTACTGATAACCTATATTTAGATTTAATCAGTTTTTTAAGTAAAATATCAATATATACCGATGCTCGTTCATGCATAACATCCATAATGTAATGCAGTAAATATCTTGTCTCCCGTTGATCTTTCCCGCCCCAATACTCATGATAGATCTGCATCATTGCGATATAACTGTCAGTGCCGGTCATAAAAATTGATGGGATAAACAACATATCATGATTATGCAGGAATTCCCGCATTTCTTTAGAAACATTTGTTTCACACATATCAATGAGCACGTGCACGCCTGCTTCATGCAATGTAGAGAGCATATCCATAGTTAAATAATCAAACCGTGTTGCATTCACAAATACATCAGCACGATTTTCCGAAGACAATATTGTTTGTCGTGTATCTGAAGGAGGCACTAGACCCTGATCAGGCTTAAACTCCTTAGTAAAATTAATGGTTTCTCCTGCAAGAATCTTTTGCCGCATGCGGCTTATTTTTCTTGAAGAAACTCCTTTGGAGTTATATATACTTCCAGAACCATCATCAATACCGACTATATCCATTGAAGGCAGATTAACTGCTTTAGAGGATAAAACATCACCAACAGCGCTGCCCATATGTCCAAATCCCTGCAGATGTACTTTAAAATTTTGAAGTTTTTTGCCATAGAGTTTTTCCTGCAAAGGCTTGGATGCAGCAATCGCTTCAAAAACAGTTACCGCACTTACTGCCTGCAGTTCAGTATGCAAACCTGCAATCTGGCTGTCCTCAATTAACCTGCCCGCTGCGGGAAGAGAGATTCCCAGATTTATATTATATTTATTAAGATCATCCCAGCTGCATCTCTCCATTATTCCTTCTAACAATTTCGTCTCGGCATTTGCTTCTTTCCATTTTTGTATTACATTAACTATACTGTGCGCCAATTTCCCTTTAGTATGTAATGTTTTCCATTTTTTAATTACAGTAATTATACCTGGCAGCAATTTTCTTTCCCGAAGCGGATTTTCAAGATACTGTACAATAGCTGTCTCGAATACCTGATCAGCGACCAATGATGTATCAACCGAGCTCATGCCTATACCCGGAAGTGCACAGTACTCCTTGCCTAAAATGCCGGCAAGCGCCAGTGATACCGCCCATTTTCCTATAACCTTTTCCTTATCCGCACCTTTCTTAGCAACAATAATAGTGCACGCACCGTCATCAAGAGAACCGCTCCAGTAGGGATTAGTCTTATCAGCTGCTTGCGCCAGATAAAAACAATCTTTTATTAGTTCATCGCCGATCCTCCGGTGCCTTGACGGATCTTCCTGTTCACGATAGAACACTCTGCCTAAAGCCATTTTATCACGTAAAATACGCCGAAAATGTTTTTTTTGACTGCCGATCAAAATTGTTAACGCATTAGAATATTTACCTGAAGAAAAAACAATTGTCCGCACTCTCCTGTCTTCCGGATAATCCAGCTTTAAACCCATAGCATCAATAATATCCTCCGCAGTCTTTCCTTTAATAACGATTGTGGGCGGTACATGATTTCGTATGCGTATCGGATTATTTATGTTATTAGAAAAATCATGGGGATTAAGATCAGGATTTAATACAATGTCGCGTGCTTCAGGAGCCAGCAAGTCAGCAAATTCGCGCAGACTGTGTACTAACTCTGCTTTTCGCCGTGCATTAGGGAATATTTTTCCTTGTAAAACTAAATAAATTAATGCCCCGCAAAACGAAAACAATCCTGTTACTATTGCTATTTTATCCCAACTCCATTCTTTTTTAAGAGCTGATTGAACAGTCATAATTTTATCATCCTGGAATCCCAACACCTGCTGAGCACTTATTAATAAAAAGCTAAGCCATCCAATAATAGCACTCACAACTGATGTCGTTTTAGGAGGTGCTGACGAATCTCGAGGCTCAAGAATTGCACCAGCGAACAACTCCTGATTTTCTGCATTAAGTTTATAATGAACAATTAATGCTTGTGGGATAACTTTTCGTTCATGCAGGCCGCATTGGAAATATGAGTCTGCATTATCATCATTGATTTGTAATATCTTTCTGATATTTTTAGGAAGTTTATTAAGTTGCTGGATATGTTGTATGAGCCACATATCTGAAACTGCTTGAAACGCAGGATTTTTCCTAGAAATAAATGCAGCTTGATAAAACCGGGTCCAAAAAGCATGTCGGTTTTTTCCGACCATATCACATGCTGCAGCTCTGCCTCTTTTACTCTTAATTCTATCCGACAGAACAAGATACTCATTAAACACAGATTCAAACACTTCCCGAGGTGAGGTAAATTCAGGTTTTTTGCCGAAAAGCCATTGATCATACACTTCACGGTAATCCTCCATAAAGTTTATAAGAATATCTGAAAGATCTGCTCGTTCATGGACAATAGCAAGTGTATCTCTAATAGATGCAAGATGAGATGCATATTTCGGAGGATCAGTCTTCTGTAACTCTGGAAGCTGAAGAATTTTTTGTTCAGCATCTTTTAAAATGTTCCGTAAGCCCTTATACTCAGGTTCTTCCAGCCATTTCATCCGCATTAGGCCTCGCAGAGTCTTCAATGCCCATTCATCTGTTCCTCGGTTTAAATGTTTAATAACAACATCAACTTTTTTGGTTCTGATTTCCTCGTTCCGATCCTTTGCCATATCACGAAGCCCTCTGATTCTACCAGATTGAACATTCGCAACCATTCTTTCAACATTACTCCTTCGTATCAGACAAAGGGTTTGCACTTTGGAAAGTAAACTTCGTATTACTTTAATCTTTCGTATTTTAAATATCCTAACAATTGATTGTAAAACTTTTTTTGCAAATATTTTTTCATCAACACGCGCTTGCTCAAGTTTATGAATAATGCCGGTTATTCGTCTTTCTATTGCTGCATGTGTTTCATCAGACATAAGAGAAGGATCAATCTCATATGCTTCAAGATCCTCAGCTATTCCCTCAATCTCATGCATCAGTTCAATAAGCCAGGCCATCTCCTTTGTCTCAGACTCTGTTTCCCGATACGAAGCATTTAATGCATCCCAGAGAAAATCATATGAAACCTTCTTAACTTTTCTTTCATACCCTGCTTGAATTCCAGGTTTTTTAACATGATAAACAGTGCTTACTAAAATTTTTCCTTTTTCTCTTTTAATTGAGACGCGCCCTGTCACTGTATTATTATGCCCTTGAGGCTCTAACAGAAGCATACGCTCATACAACACATTGTTGATTGTTTTCCCGACTCGATCCCGACATGTTTTAAGCACATCTGGGGATAATGTTTCACTCTTATTGCACTCATCCACATATACAATCAGATCAAACATTGTTCCCCGGTATGCTTCATACCAATCTAATACTTTACTTTGAATATGCACCTGCCTAAATTTCTGGACTTGACTTCGTGTTTTTCGCAACAATTCATCTATAGCCTTAATCTTGTTTTGCAATTCAAGCGACAATGCTCGCGTGAGAGAACGACTGCTCTCAATTATTTTACGACGTTCACGTATAAATGCAAATTCTGCTTGTGTACCCGGCCGAACAGCTTTTGGTTTTTTTTCTCCTAACCTTTTGATCTCTTGTTGAAGTTCAAACCGTTCAATAAGCAGCGTGTAAAGCTCAGTATAATTTTCATAAAGCATCTCAAGAAAATCCGCAAGAATCTCACCGTCTGCAAATAAACGGTCAACAAACTCTTGATGAGAGATAGTCGGAGCCTCTGATAATCCCGGGGGTGCAAGAAACATATCAGCTATTGCTTGCGCAGGCAGGCTTGCATTGATAAGACAAATTGATAAGATAATGACTGTATATTTTTTCATAAGGAAAAATAAAACCATTTAATAATTTTAAAATACACTGCTGGATATAGAAACCTGCGTAATGAAACTGCCCGCTGTGATCGAGACCGCAAATTTTCAGCCTGAAAATGCAGAGATTGTTCAGCAGAGGGATAGTCCGTTGAAATATTTATTTCATTTATTGCAGGAGGGGAAAGGAGTTGTCCAGTATAAACATTAGAAGGAAGACCGGTGCAAATAATAGAAATCGGCAATATATATGCAAATAATTGGCACGTGCGCTTGTAATTGTAAGCAGACATAATATGTATATTGAACTAAACCGCTTCGCGGTAGTCTGGTTTAGCTGGGACTTTCTCTAGTTTTTTAAAGACTGTTCTACAAACTTCCTGCAAATAATTAAACTTATCGCTATAATAGTTCCTATCGGATGCATACGCATCCGAAAT
>JBDRMW010000032.1:0-3202 GCA_043811735.1 bacterium | reverse complement strand
GCCGCAGCCATTGCTAAAGCCAAGTTAGACAAGTCAAAAAAAGCACTATGCACGCTTGGTCAGATTCTGGGCGGTTCAACGTTTATCGTTGGGCTTTTAACCGGGAATGCATTTGGGATTGATACCTTAAAAATTATATATATGAAGGAAATAGTATTGTTTAACCAGAATCAATTATTTAATCTAGCGATCATCATTGGATTGATTCAGGTAATTTTCGGCATGGTCGTTAAAATGATCAATCAAATAAAACAGTATGGTTTTACCGCATCTCTTGCAACGGCTGGCTGGATTCTGATTATTACAGGCATAGTCTTACACGTTAGTATGGCATTTAAATATAGTTCATATGTTGCACTGTCAGGCGTACTGCTTATTCTTCTCTTTAATGATCTTAAAGCCAATATCTTTGTGCGGCTGGGAAAAGGATTGTGGGAATTATACGGTATTACCGGAGTCTTTGGTGATGTATTAAGTTATATCCGTTTATTCGCATTGGGTATTTCAAGCTCAATATTAGGTTTTGTGGTAAATGATATCGGCATGCAGATGCGGGAGATCCCCTGGATTGGATTTCCATTGGCATTTGTATTTTTAATTGCAGGGCATACGGGTAATCTTCTTATCAGTTCTTTGGGCTCCTTCGTGCACCCGCTTCGTCTTACATTCGTTGAGTTTTATAAAAACGCAGGATTTTCCGGAGGCGGAAAAGCATATAAACCATTAATAAATGGGGACAGTCACCTATTATGACAACATTAGTTTTTTTAAATAAATTTATCATAACGCATTTAATAGGTGACTGTCCCCATTAATACCATTAATAAAAAGGAGGATTAGCATGAATCTCGCTCTTGTCTTAGGATTTATCGGCATTGGTCTGATGGTTGGGATGTCCGGTGCCGGCAGTGCAATCGGTGTTTCAATCGGAGGGAAGGCTTCGCTCGGTGCATTAAAACGCAAAGAAGAAGCATTCGGTAATTATCTGGTGCTTTCGGCGCTGCCTGGAACGCAAGGGTTATACGGATTCGGCGCATTTTTTATTTTAAAAGATTTTCTTAAACCCGATATTACAATTTTTCAAGGATCTGCTATTTTAGGAGCAGGTATTGTGATGGGACTGGCCGGTTTTATTTCAGCGATTCAACAGGGCGAAGTATGTGCTAATGGGATTAACGGGATCGCCGGCGGCCAGGATGTATTCGGTAAAGCAATGGTCTTAGCAGTATTCCCTGAGCTGTATGCGATCGTTGCATTTGCAGCATGCTTTCTTATTAGAGGATTGATAGGATAAGTATGAGCACAGCGCTGATATATATTTTATTTATTGCTGGTTTTTATATCGTGATTAAAGGTGCGGATCTGCTTATTGACGGTGCATCTTCAATCGCTAAAAAATTACATGTCTCTGATCTGGTGATCGGGCTAACCATTGTTGCACTGGGGACATCTGCACCTGAACTGATGGTAAACATTATGGCAAGTCTTCAAGGCAATGCAGATATTGCCATCGGCAATGTCTTAGGCAGTAATATAGCAAATATTCTTCTTGTTCTGGGATTAACTTCTATAATTTACCCGTTATCTGTCCAAAAAAATACGATACTGCATGCGATACCTCTTAGTCTTCTTTCGGCGGTTATTATGGGGATTCTGGCAAATGATATCTTCTTTAACGGGACTGGTTTTTCTGCATTAACCCTGGGTGACGGACTGGTTCTTCTTGCATTTTTTATTATTTTTATGTTTTACACCTTCAGTTTAAGTAAGACCGCAAAAAATCTCATAGAATCGAAAACAAAAGAATTCGGCATTATTAAATCAATACTCTTGGTACTGCTTGGTTGTGTTGGATTAACATTGGGCGGTAAATGGATTGTTGAAGGTGCGATTTATGCGGCGCGTGTATTGGGAGTAAGTGAATCACTTATTGGACTTACCATCGTTGCAGTTGGTACCACTGTTCCTGAGCTTGCCACCGGTCTTGTTGCCGCATTTAAGAAAAAAGCTGATATTGCAATTGGTACTGTCGTTGGATCAAATATTTTTAATATGTTTTTCGTGCTTGGCATCAGTGCCGTGATAAGGCCGCTGCCTTTTAACACCGTGCATAATACCGATGTGTATGTAAATATCGGGGTTCATCTCCTGCTCCTGGTAAGTATGTTTATAGGCGCAAAACGGCTTCTTAATAAATGGAAAGGCTCAACCTTTATTCTGTTATATGCAAGCTATATAGTTTTCCTCGTTATCAGAGGATAGCAGTAGGATCTTAATATGTTTTTTTCTTGCTTTCCGATGCCCGTCTTTTAAAAAGATGTTAAGAATTCGGATGCCGGGCGGTTCGTTCAAACATTTTCTTGTTTAAGAAATCGATAAATATTATCTCATCTTCTTTATCAATTTCTATGATTTTAACCCCGGTTTCAAACATGTTAAATACATCCTGGTTCATGAACGGACGGGACCAGCGGATCTCTCCGGTAAGATGCACTGCGCGGGAAAATGACGGAAGCTGTATTTCAAGATGTAATATGGTATTTACCGCAAAGCGTGTATCCAAAATAAAACATGCTCCCTCAACACAAATATTCCTAACCAAACCGGGAATAGCTTTATCAGAGGTTTTGGTTTTATCGGTTCCCTTAACCTTAAAGTTAACCCGGGCATCAATATTAAATCTTACATATTTTCGTCTTTCACGAAAATTGCTGTTTTTCATATATCCCTGAATTATATAAATTGGTTTTGTAACTATTATTGATTATAAGACGAAAAATTAAAATGGTCAAGGGGGTTGGGGTGTTGTTTTAAGGATTATTATGATTTGGTCTCTAGATAATTAATAAATCGATTCCGGTCATTTTTGCTGATGTTAAGAATCTTAACACCGGTTTCAAACATGTTGTTTATATCCTGGTTCATAAAAGGCCGGGACCAGCATACTTCACCTTCAAGATTAATTGATTTTGGAATAGAGGGTAAAAATATTTCAAGCAAAATAACCGTACTTGAAGCTAACTGCTGATTAAGAATAACACAGACTCCCTGAATACTTAAGTTTTTAACAATATCATGAATCTCATTTTGATTGTTTTGTGGTGAATCAGGTTTTTGTATGATGTATTTCACTAAGGCATTGCTGTCAAACCTGATATATTCTCTTTTTTCTTTCATGGTATTTAATTAAACAATAATATAG
>JBDRMW010000031.1:0-3171 GCA_043811735.1 bacterium | reverse complement strand
CTCGCCAAAGATACATTCCAGACTCTGCAATTCCTAATGGAATGCTTAAAATAAAAACAGAGATAATAATAGCTTTTATTGGAAAGGTGGTTTTTAATTTCATTTGTTGGTTGTGCTCTTTAAATCGTAAGTATACGTATATATATAAGCTTAACTCTAATTTGCTAATTTTCAATGATATTTTTTACTTTATTATTTCGCCTTCTCCTTTTACTTGAATATCAATATTATTAATCTTATTACCGTTAAAATCTAATTTAAATTCTCCTTTTTGCTCCCATCTTTTATTATTTTTGTACTCAACTTCGAATGTATAATAATACTGCCCCCTCTTAACAGGGCGGCCCATGTCATCTTTCATGCTCCACATAATTTCTTTAGGCGGACGGCATTTACCTGTCTTGTTTTCAATAGGCATTTTTTTAGCATCATAAATGATAAAATGCCAGTGTTTAACTTCAATATTCGGCACTGAAGTTATGAATTTCAGTTCATTAGTTAATCCTTTTACGAATATCGAGTCTGTTTTAGCATTGCTTCTCTCAAGATCAGCATTAGCTTCATAAATATTTGACCATCTGAATGTAACTGATATTTTGTTAAAAACACCTAATTCTTCCGTGTTTGAAAACGCATAATCAACTCGTAACGGCCAGATATTAATACCAATGCCTGCGGTAATTGAATTCTGCTGATTGAGTCCTGCACGGAGGCTTAACATTGAATGAGGGTTGATTTCTAAGCCGGTAGTAAAATACATGCTCTGTTCTTCCAGCTTATTAACATCAATGCATGCAATATATAAATCGTTTTTCCCGTGATAGGCAATACCTGTTTTTATATTTCTTCCGTAAATATCCGGGGCTTCTTTTAAGGTTATTTTCGGGCGGTTAATGTTATTGACCACAAATCCGCAGCTGATGCCTTTAATAGGTTTTGAATATAATGACAGATCAAAACCGATCGCATCGCCTGAAGTAGAAAATACGCGTTCCTGCAGAAATTTAATTTTCATTCCTGCTGAAAAGATTTGATCATAGAAATGATGAGCATATGAGATTGATGCGGTGTTTTTCATAACTGATTTATCTTTTCCAGTAATCTGATTTAAATCATTCCGTTCCTGAAACTTATTTGATAACAGCATTACATTGGAGACTGAAACCGCGCCCCATTTCCTAAACGGAATCGCTAATGATGCATAGTTGAAATAGGTATCCATTCTGAAAGGGGCATACATGGTTAAAAACTGATACTCTTCAAGATATGCTAATGCTGCCGGATTCCAATATGCTGCTGAGGCATCATCAGCTAAGCCGGTGAACGCACCTCCCATTGCCAGGGATCGTGCTCCGGCACCGTACTGCAGATAATCATTCGGCAATCCGAATGTTTTCTCTGCTTGTAATTTCCCCGTAAGGATGGTGAGCATAAGAAAGCTGACAACTCTTGAAATTAAAAGTAGTTTTTTCATAATTATTTCCTCACCGCTATTTTTCGTTTCAAAACTTGACCTTCATCTATTATTTTTAAGATACAAAAATATCCGCCGTTAGCAACTACTCGTCCATCAGCGTTTTTACCGTCCCACTCAATCCTGTTTAAACCGGTTTGTGTGCCCATTTCTCCGATTGTAATATCGCGTTTATATACTTTTTGGCCTAACAGGTCATATACAGCAAGACTGAGATTCGATTCCTGACTTAAATAATACTCTAAAAATGTCGGTTCTTTACCTGCCTGAAACGGATTCGGATAGTTTACCAATCCTTCATCAGGTGTTGTTGATTGGGTAATAAAGACTTTCATGCTTTGTTGAACAGCTTCAGGATGCTCTAACGCACCTGCTGAAACACCGTAGTACTTAATATAATGAATCCCGATATCAGATATAGTAAATGAACCTGAATATTCCTGCCACGCACCCTCATCAATACAGTACATGATTCTAGCAAGAGAAAGAGCTTCATCAAACTCAGCTTCTAAATAAATGGGATCTGTTGTTTTTAAGGTATATCCCTTATAGGTAGTGCGCGCTAATCCGCCGAAACTTAAACTGGTCTTTGGAGGCCCTAATACTTTTATTACTTTGGTAAATACTATTTCTCCGACAGCTGCAGTAAAAAAGATATGGCCAGTATATCCTTCAATCACCGAGATTTCAATTGATGAAGAACTATTCAACATAAGAATTGAGTTTACTTGAGCAAGTTGGACATGAGATACATCATCATCTAAATCCATTACCACATTTAAATTAGGTATGCTATTATCATATTTATCAACAAGACTTATGTTGAATTGACGTACGGTACCGGCTTCGATAGTTGAAGGGATATCGTCAATCATATTTGCTAAAGGCATTGCTTGAAGATTAACAATCTCGCTATTATATACACGGTCTCCGGCAACAACTTGAAATACGGTAAGTCCAGCGCGGGTATATGACTGGATAATTTCGACTTCCCCATTAATTTGCACTTCGTCGACCAGCAGCTTTCCATCACCATCAAGCATGCCGTGTGCCTGTAATGCCCGGATTCTTACTTTTTCTTTATGATCTTTTAATATTAATCCGGTTAGAGAATCCCACGGCGTAATTTTCATTACAAATGTCTGCGGAGGACCAACGGTTACTGTATGAGGAAGTTCAATCGTGTAAACTACTCCACCAGGCAGGTAATCTACTGGTACAAGACTTGTATTTGATTGAACTATTTTACCTGATATATTATCAATTGCATTAATAGGATGCTCCATATTGCTTAATTTAAAAATAAACGGATCATTTATTGTTTTTTCATGGTTAAATCCATCAAACACTATAGGACTTGGAACTATATCACCTTCAACGTTTGATGTAAAGCTGACCATTACTCTTTCATTAGTATAAACTGCATCAGAAGTTAATATAGGATTATTCCAGGTGTCAACAAGGTATACATCAACTCCGTAAACTTCTTTTCCTGCTGTAGCCTGATTAGGAGAACCGGTCTTACCTATTATACTGCCTGTATTAACTGTTTCGCCTTCAAAAAGAAGAAGTACATGATCGAAATTATCAGGATTAATATATATTCTTTTACTTCCTGATGCAGGAGTCAAACCACCGAAAGAATCCATGCTTTCTATTAATATCATATTCATATGCGGAGCGGTCATCGATGTTCC
>JBDRMW010000030.1:0-7518 GCA_043811735.1 bacterium | reverse complement strand
CATTGACGTTAGTATAGGATGTTCCTAATGCAATTGATGCAAGAATAAATCCAATAAATAAACTTCCGGTATCTCCCATGAATATACGCATTTTTTTTGACAAATTATAGGGCAGGAAACCCAGACATGCTCCTGCAAGCGCCATCCCTGCAAAGTTCACATATATCTGCTCAGTCGGCAGTGCAATAATAACAAAAGCAAGTGAAGCAATAATTGCAATAGAAGCGGCTAATCCGTCAATAATGTCAATTATGTTAAACGCATTGCTTATACCTACAACCCAAATAATAGTTAAAATAATTGCTACATAGCTCGGCTCAATAAATTTAATATGGATGCCAAAGAAAATAAGAACCAGCACAGAAACAAACTGGAAAATAAATTTTTTTTTAAAATCAATTCCTTTTGGATTAAGATCATCTATAATGCCTAATATAACTATGGACAATCCTCCCAGAAGAATTGCCCGTAGATTATGCAGTGTACCGGAAGGAAACTGGGTAATGAGCCTTATAATTAACAATGAAAAAACAAAACCAAACCAAATAGCTATGCCGCCGAGATAGGGAACCGGTATCGTATGTGTTTTGACCAATGAGTGCGGATGATCATAAATTTTAAATCGCATGGCAATTACGCGCATGAGCGGCGTTGAGATAAAACTAATAAAAAAAGCAATTCCTATTACAATAATGTAATATATATTTATATTCGAAACCATATACTTTATATTATCAATTAAGCTGTCTGGGTGTCAATGCAGATGAACTGGAAGGCTGTACTGAGCTATAAAATTCTGTATATCTGATTATACTTACTTGTATATATTATTTGAAATCCTTCTTGTATTGAGTTTTGCCAATTGCGCAATCCACGGTCTGTAAAATCTAATACGCCATAGGACCTAAGCCTGTTTGCTTCAAATTCATTATAAAATATATGCGTAAATCCTTTAATTTTAAGATTCTGCACAAATTCTGCAGAATTTTTTGCTGTATTAGCCCAATTCACCAAACGTTCAGGAGCAAACGCACAAGATGATTCATAGTTTCTATTGCAATAATATCCACGCTGATCGCCATACATATAGAGTTTGGCTTTATCATCTAACTGACTATTAATGAACTCCATTGCTGGATAATAATCTGGATATTTTCTGCGCAAATATTCGTCCCTGCTTTCTATGCCAAGCGCAACATGCCAGGGATTTATTACGGATTCAATCGTAAAAAAAATATAAAAATTAGACAGTATAAATAAACTTATCCATACGATTAAAATAAAAGAATGCAGATGTCTGTGTAATTCCTTTAATCCTGCACATCCTAAAATGATAATAATTGGAAAAATCGGCAGTAAAAATCTGAGCACCTGGCCGGTAAAACTCCATACTATTAGATGTAACACAGCATACACACCGAAAAACCAAATGTAGGATTTTTTCCGGTATGCCATAACTGCCGCAGGCAATGCGATAAACGGCAATGTCCATCCAAAATCTCCTAACACATCAAATCCTCCTCCATACGTCATTAATGAACTTGTCCCGGGAACCAACAGGGCCAGGATATCTTTCAACACATTTGTTTTTACGCCGTATTCAACAAAATTGGTGAAATATCCTGCAGCAGATGCTTCTGTCCAGGCCATATTCCCCCACCCAAATATTTGAAAGAAAAATGGAAATACGGGATTACCTACGGTAATGATATTTTTCACCAGCCATGGCAATGAAACAGAGCCCGCAATTCCAGCATAAACTGCCAAAGAGGTTAATGTTTTTTTAATATCTTTTCTGTATATTCCTCGTATGCACATCATACTGCATAATAACACCGGACAAACTGCCCCGGTATATTTGGCAGAAAACGCAAAACCACCGCAGATTGCAGATATGATAAAATACGATCTGTTATCAGTATCTTTCTGCCACAGATAAAAATAAAATATACAGATTAGACTATACATTGCAAGACCCATATCCACATAGGTTCCGGCTGAAAGCAAAAGAACAGACGGTGAAGTAGTAAACATAAGCAAAGCCAATAAGATATATTTCCGGGAAAATATTCTGGCACAAAACATATACATGCTCGTTAAGGCAATAACAGAAGTAACCCAGGATATAAGATTTGCGGTAATTTCACCGCCGAGGGAAAGGGCAAGTGTATACAGCATTTCCATATGAGCCGGAAAATAACTGAACAAATTAAACTGCAGGGGAGCAATACTTTTTTGACGAATATAATAGGCAGGTAATGCAAGATGATACACCAGGCTATCATAATAATTTGGCGGAGCTAAGGCCGCGATAAAACTAAGTATGCCGGACAATATGATTAAACCAGCCATTGCTAATTCAAACGGTTCTAACTTTGGCAGGTTAATATTGTGCAGATCATTATATATATCATGAAATCTTTTAAATGACAGAGCAGCCAGGAGTACCATCAAGATTACGAGAACGAAAGGATATAAAATGCTGCATGCACCGCAGGCAAATACAAGCAGTGATAGGATACCGAGCCCGAGTGCTGCTGATAAACTAATTTTTTCTATGGGATTTTCTATGTGTAATTTCAACACATGCATAAATTGATATCCGCTTATGATTGCAGCAGCCACGATACATATACATATGCTTATTTGCCTTAATTTACAGAAGAATGTCAAGATAGGATAGTTTACAAAAAAGATTCCTGCGGTATATACAAAATATACCGCAAAGACATACCGCAGTATTTTTGTTATTGATTGATAAAAAGATGGCATTTACGTAATTTTGTTAAATGAAGAATATATTGAATTAAGCATATCCAGATATTGATTCCATACACCAGACTGCTCATAAAATTGATGGATGATGCTTCTTTAAAATACCGCGCAGGGACGGGAATAGATCCAATGCGGAATTTAAAATAGGAAGCCTGAATTAAGAATTGCGCATCGAAGGTGAAACTATTAGAATTTTTCTGCCATGGAATTGTTTCTAATACTTTTCTTGAATATGCTCTAAATCCCGTATGATACTCTGAAATATTTTCTCCCAAAATAATATTTTCATTCATGGTTAAAAATCTATTTGCAATATACTTATACAGCGGCATACCGCAGCGCAGAGCTTCTTTCCTGGTTCGTATGCGTGAGCCAAGCATTATGTCGCATACATCATTTTTTATGAGGCCGGCTAAATACGAAGTTAATTTTGAATCATATTGATAATCAGGATGTATCATAACGACAATATCTGCACCCTTTTTAAGCGCTTCGGTATAGCAGGTTTTCTGGTTTGCACCATACCCCTGATTTGACGAATGCGTGAATACCGTAAGGCCTTTATGCCGGGCAATTTGAACAGTTTTATCCGTTGAACAATCGTCGACAAGAATTATTTCATCTACCGAACCGGGCGGAATATCAGAGAGTGTCTTTTCCAAAGTCTTTTCAGCATTATATGCAGGCAGAACAGCAATTATTTTTAATTTATCCATGCGGTTTTTCAATTGGTATTATGTTAAATAATGAAAATCTTTCATTCATTATAAATTGTTTTTGTATTTTATAATAAAAACCCAATTCGCGCAATCGATCTTTTTCGATAAGTTGATTATATACATAAATGTTTGATCCTTTTCGATAATAATCGTTAATTATAGCATGTATTCTAGATTTATACTTATTGATATTAACGTATTTTCGTTGAGCAAAATAAGGTACATATACGATGTCCCAGGCACCTTCAATAATGATAATATCATTTTCATGAGAATTGTTTTTAATAAAATCCATTTTTAACAACAATGGATTATTCTCTCGTTTTGTTAATGGACGAATGGTGGTTATAAAAGTATTTAAAAACATACCTATGCCAATCAGCAAAGATATTGCACGCCTGATACCCTGCGCTGGAATGATATCAATAATAAGTATAAAAAATAACCATATGGGAATTAAATCAGACTGATGATACGTAATCATTCCTGGCTGCCACGATGAGAAAAATACCGCATATATGCATATCCATATCACACATGCAACAAGTATAGTTTTATTTTTACGATATACCAATTTTATATGATAGAAACCGTAACCTGCTAAAATCAGCAAACAACTGCTGGTTAATATCTGAAGTATATTTCCTCCTCTGGGATATGGTATCTGTGTTGCCGGAGCACAAAAACTATTCAATAAGTTTTCGCCGATTAAACTCCTGCCAGCCGCCACAATCCAGGTGCCTAATCGCTGGATTGTCGGAAGATCGCCGATCCACTTAAATTCTCCGGTAAGTGCAGCACTTCCTGTTATAAAGTAAATAAAAGCTTTTAAAGAGGCTGGTTTAATTATAAAAAAAGTAACGGCAGAATATAAAATAAATAAAGGAATTATTAAACTCATGCCATACTTAACCATGTCAGTTTTATAGGTAAATGCATTGTTTTTACTTTTAGTATCCCGGATAACATATAACACAACAGGTATCCATATAATATGTACAATATGGCCGAGGCACGCTAATGCATGCAGCAGCCCGATAAGGATATATTTATTGCGATGTTGATTAATGAACAATATATATGCTGCGGCAAGCAGGAATAAAAATCCGAGCGGATACACTTGCACTTCTATATGCCACAGCCAAAATACATATGAAAAAATTAAACATCCCGTATATACTAATGCTAAAAATACATCTTTCAAAATAGCGTGCGCTAACTTGAAAAAAAGCACCGCACTTAATGCTCCCATCAAGCAGTTCATTATCTGCAGTGAATGAATGGCACGTAACGGCATATTGAGAAATTTGATTATACTATAAAAGACATATCCGATATATCCGTATATAAGATGATTCCCATGAAATAAATACTTATACCCGCCTAATTCAACTGACATTGCACAGGCAACACCATCGAAGTTATACAGTTTGGATAAAAATGAAACATAGAAAAGAAAGGTTGAGGTAAAAATACAGATATATATACAGGGTTTTGAAACCTTAAAGTTTAACAATATGTTTACTCTTTATGCCTTTGGTAGCATTGCGGGCATCTATAACAAGTCCTGCATTTTTTACTATTTCCGGAATATTGAATACACTGTGATGCGTTGCTATTATTACACAATCATATTTCGAAAGTATTTTATTATTCAATGCACAGCTTTTATACACGGTATCTTTAATAGTAACTTTATTTATATAAGGATCATGGTAACTTATTTTTGCCTGCTTTGCCTGGAGTAATTCTATGACATCAAGTGCGGGCGATTCACGCACATCACCGACATCTTTTTTATAGGAAATACCCAGGATCAATAATTTCGAGTTTTTTATTGATTTTGATCTTTCATTTAATGCATCGGTGATCTTCTTAACCAGATATTCAGGCATTTTTGAATTAATATCAGCTGCGAGTTCAATAAACCGTGCATAAAAATTAAGCATCTTTAACTTCCATGACAAATAATGAGGATCCAGCGGTATACAATGTCCCCCGATACCCGGGCCGGGATAAAAAGGCATAAATCCAAAAGGTTTAGATGCAGCTGCATCAATAATCTCCCAGGTATCCAGATGTAATGTATTACACATTAATGCAACTTCATTAACCAGGCCGATATTTACTGCCCGGAACGTATTTTCAAGAAGTTTTACCATTTCAGCTGCTTCGGTGGATGAAACTGTTACCACAGTGTCAACAATAAAACTGTATAAATCATGTGCATATTGCGAGCATTTCGGTGTTATACCACCTACAACTTTCGGCGTGTTTTTTATAGTATAGATTTTATTCCCCGGATCTACTCTTTCTGGTGAAAACGCGAGATAAAAATCTTTTCCCACTCTTAAGCCTGATTTTTCAAGCATAGGGAGAACAATTTCCCGCGTTGTTCCCGGATAGGTTGTGCTCTCGAGAATAATCATCTGTCCTTTTTTTAAATGGGGAATTACTTTTTTTACCGATGATATGATATAACTAATATCGGGATCCTTGGTTTTTCGCAAGGGGGTAGGAACGCAAATGATAACCGCCTTCATCTTATGCAGTCCTGCAAAATTTGATGTCGCGGTCATTTTCTTTGTGTTTACCAAAAGTTTCACGATATCTGATGGAACATCATCAATATATGATTTCCCGGCAAGAATAGAGTTAATTTTCTTCTTATCTATTTCAAATCCGGTTACCGAAAATCCTTTATTTGCAAACTCAACAGCTAATGGTAATCCTACATATCCAAGGCCTATAATTCCTATGCTAAAATTACAGCGATTTTTAATGCCCATAATCATAATGAAAAAACTCCTTTATTCTGATGATGCCGTACGATTTTTCAGCAGTTGTTCATATACGTTATCAACAGAATGCATCGTATCAATTATGTTAAATTTTCCTGCTTTTAATCTGGCCTGCTCGCCGATATCTTTTCTAAGCTGCTCATTGCTGCATAATTCTGCAATCTTTTGAGCCATCATTTTTATATCCTTTGGGGGGACTAAGATTCCATCTTTATTATGCGTTACCAATTCCGCATTCCCACCCACATCAGTAATTATCACGGGTTTACCGCATGCCATTGCTTCCAATGCTGCATTGGAAAAGCTTTCTTCAAGTGACGGCATAAAAAATATAGTGGTATAATGGAGAATACTTGCTATATCTAAATCAGCTTTTTTCATTATAACATATTTTTCAATGTTTGTATGGTGTATCATCTTATTAATCTTATTTTCCATTTTACCGCTCCCTGCAATAAGAAATATCGAATCTGTATTTAATTTTAGGAATTCAATGATTATGCGAGGTATGAAGTGAGATCCTTTATTGTAGTGTAATCTTCCGATATATGTTATCACGTTTTTATTTCTGATCTGATCAATTTTAATTATATTATGATTGATCTTAGCAGATGTTATAGATTCGGTATCAATGCCGATATATGAAACAAGTATTTTAGATTCTTTAATATTTCCTTTAGAAATCAGTGCATTTTTTGCAGCCTGCGAGTTAGCAATAATTCGTGAAGCATATACTGCTGATATGCACTCCATCCACCAATGCCATTTACTTTTCCACGTGTCCACCGAATGCTGGGATGAGACAATAATTTTGATGCCTGCAAGGTAACCAATGATTCTGCCGGCTACATTTGCTTTAAAAAGATGCGTATGCAAAATATCCGGCTTAGTGTTTAATAAATGAGCATAAAGTGAAAATATATTAGATTTTTTTATAACTTCGATCCCCTGAGCTGTTAACTTATCATACACAAGCCCTTGTTCTTTCATGTATACAACCTGCACATGATTGTCCGTAATTTGATGAGAAACAAGTTTAAGCAGAAATAGTTCGGTTCCCCCGACTTTTAAACTTGTTATAAGATGGATTATTTTTTTATTGGTATGCATAGGCATATTAGATTGACGTCGAAATGTCTTTCCGGCTAATAAATGTATTATACCACAAATAAAATGTGAGCAGATTCCAGAGTTTAAAACTATTATCTTTTCGATTTTGTAAG